>JAGWVP010000229.1 GCA_018970825.1 bacterium
GCCCTCGCGCGCGAGGGCAAGGTGCGCGCGATGCGCCTCAAGGTGAGCGCCCCCTTTCACAGCCCGCTCATGCGCCCTTCGCGGGAGCGGATGGAGCCGGTGCTCGCCGGGATCGCTTTTCGCGACCCGGACCCGCCCGTCCTGAGCAACGTCGACGGCCGTCCGCACGCAGGCGCCGCCGCGATCCGCGCGGGGCTGCTCGAGCAGATCACCGCCGCCGTCCGCTGGGAGGACTGCGCGAATGCCGTCGTCGCGCGCTGCGACCTCGCGGTCGAGGTCGGACCCGGCAGGGTCCTCATGGGACTCATGAAGCGCAGCGCGAGGCAGGTGCCCATGGTCGCGACCGGGGACGTTGCAGGGATTCGCGCCGCGATCGAGGAGATGACCCGGTGAGCGGCCCCGGGCAGCGACCGCTCGAGGGTCGCGTGGCGCTGGTCACCGGCGCGTCGCGCGGCATCGGCCGGTCGATCGCCAGGGAGCTCGCGCGTCGCGGCGCCCACGTCGGCGTGAATTTCCAGTCGAACCGGGACGCGGCCGAGTCCTGTCTGGCCGAGATCGAGGCCGAGGGCGGGGCGGGCGAACTCGTCCCCTTCGACGTCGCCGACGCCGACGCCTCGAACGAGGGCATCGGCGGGCTCGCCTCGCGGCGAGGGCGACTCGACGTGCTCGTGAACAACGCGGGAATCGCACTCGACGGCCTGCTGATGCGCTACAAGGAGGACGACTGGCAGCGCATCGTCGGCGTGAACCTGGGCGGGGTCTTCCACTGCTGCAAGGCCGCGGCGCGTCCCATGGTGAAGGGGCGATGGGGACGGATCGTGAACCTCACCTCCGTCGTGAGCCAGCTCGGCAACG
Source organism: bacterium (assembly GCA_018970825.1). Lineage (GTDB taxonomy): Bacteria > Desulfobacterota > Binatia > UBA12015 > UBA12015 > REEB422. The sequence goes on from JAGWVP010000229.1 coordinate 856, forward strand.
CCGGGCAGGGCCCCTATGCCGCGACCAAGGCCGGGGTGGAGGGGCTCACGCGATCGCTTGCACGCGAGCTCGCCTCGCGATCCATCACGGTGAACGCGGTCGCGCCGGGCTTCATCGACACCGAGATGACGGCGGCGCTGCCCGAGGCGATCCGTTCGGCCTACGTCGGCGCGGTGCCGGTCGGTCGGCTCGGAACGGCCGACGAGGTGGCAGCGGCGGTCGCCTTCCTGTGCGGCCCCGACGCGGGCTACGTGACGGGGCACGTCCTCGCGGTGAACGGCGGACTGTCGATGTGACGCGGTGCTCTGGCGGCCGGGGGCCGGACAGGGTAAGCGACTGGATACCAGCGGGAGGGTGAGCATGGCCGGATCGGACGTGGAGGCGAAGGTCAGGGAGATCGTGTGCGAGCAACTCGGGGTGACCGAGGAAGAGGTCTCGCCGAGCGCGGCCTTCATCGAGGACCTGGGCGCCGACTCCCTCGACATCGTGGAACTCGTGATGGCGCTGGAGGAGGAGTACGACCTCGAGATTTCCGACGAGGACGCGGAGAAGATCCGCACCGTCGGGGACGTGGTCGCCTTCATCGAAAGCCGCAAGTGAAGCCGATCGATCGATCCCTCTCGGCCGTCGACCCCGACATCGCCCGCGCGATCGGGCTCGAGGCGCGTCGACAGGAGGACAACCTCGAGCTCATCCCGTCGGAGAACGCGGCGAGCCGGGCCGTCCTCGAGGCGCAGGGGTCGATCCTCACGAACAAGTACGCCGAGGGCTACCCCGGCAAGCGCTACTACGGCGGCTGCGAGCACGTGGACGTGATCGAGGAGATCGCGATCGCGCGCGCGAAGGAGCTCTTCGGCGCGGACTACGCGAACGTGCAGCCGCACTCGGGATCGTCGGCCAACATCGCGGTCTACTTCTCGCAGCTCCAGCCCGGGGACACGATCCTCGCGATGGACCTCTCGCACGGCGGGCACCTGACGCACGGGAGCCCGGTCAACGTCTCGGGCAAGTTCTTCAAGGTCGTCTCCTACGGCGTGCGCCGCGAGGACGAGCGGATCGACGAAGACGCCGTCCTGCGGCTCGCCCGCGAGCACCGGCCGAAGATGGTCGTCGCGGGGCATTCCGCCTACTCGCGAGAGCTCGACTTCGGGACGTTCCGCCGGGCCGCCGACGAGTGCGGCGCCAAGTTGCTCGTCGACATGGCCCATTTCGCGGGCCTGGTCGCGGCCGGGGTGCATCCCTCGCCGGTCCCGCACGCGGACTTCGTGACCTCGACCACGCACAAGACGCTGCGCGGCCCGCGTGGCGGCATCATCCTCGCGCGCGAGAGCGAGGGGAAGGCGATCTCGAGTTCGATCTTCCCGGGCAACCAGGGCGGGCCGCTCATGCACGTGATCGCCGGCAAGGCGGTCGCCTTCCGCGAGGCGCTCACCGACGAGTTCAAGGCCTACCAGCGCCAGGTGGTCGCGAACGCGCGCGCTCTCGCCGACGGCCTCACCCGCCGGGGCTTCCGCATCGTCTCGGGTGGGACCGACAACCACCTGCTCCTGCTCGACCTCCGCGCGACGGAGATCACCGGTCGCGCGGCGCAGGAGTCGCTCGACCTGGCTCGGATCACGGCGAACAAGAACACGGTGCCCTTCGAAACCCGCTCCCCGTTCGTCACGAGCGGACTGCGGATGGGGACGCCCACCGTGACGACCCGCGGAATGCGCGAGCCGGAGATGGAACAGGTCGCGGACCTGATCTCCCGCGCGCTCTCCCGGATCGGCGACCAGGCCGCGCTCGCGGCGATCGGCGACGAGGTGACCGCCCTCTGCCGCCGCTTCCCGCTCTACGCGTCCTAGGGTCGCGCGGTGAAGTGTCCCGCCTGCCGTGGGACCGAGAACCACGTCGTCGACTCCCGGCTCGGGAAGGACGGCGACGTGATCCGGCGACGGCGGGAGTGCGAGCGCTGCAGCCGCCGTTTCACGACCTACGAGCGGATCGAGGACTTCCTGCCCTCGGTCGTGAAGAAGGACGGCCGTCGCGAGCCCTTCGACCGGCTGAAGATCATGGCCGGGATGCGGCGCGCCTGCGAGAAGCGCCCGGTGAGCGTCGAGGCGCTCGAGGAGCGCCTCGACTCGATCGAGCGCAAGTTGCTCGAGAGCGGCGACCGCGAGGTGTCGAGTTCGGTGATCGGCGAGGAGGTGTGCCGCGCCCTGCACGAACTCGACGAGGTCGCCTACGTCCGCTTCGCCTCGGTCTACCGGTCGTTCCAGGACATCGGCGAGTTCATGAGCGAGCTGCAGGACCTGATCGCCGAGCGCAAGGGCAAGGTCGGACGGAAGTCGGCTCGCGGAGCGCGCACGGCGGGCCCGGCGCGGCCGGGCCGCGGGTCGACGTGAACGCGACTCCGGAGCCGGAGCGGGCGGGGCTCGACCGGTGAGCGTCGACGAGCGCGACCGCGCGTTTCTCCGGCGCGCCCTCGAGATCGGCCGTCGCGGGCTCGGCCGGACCTCTCCGAATCCCGCCGTCGGCGCCGTCGTGGTCCGAGGCGGGAAGGTGGTCGGCGAGGGCTTCCACCGTCGGGCGGGAGGGCCTCACGCCGAAGTCGAGGCGCTGCGGCGCGCGGGTACCGCGGCGCGCGGCGCGACCCTCTACTGCACGCTCGAGCCGTGCTCTCACCACGGCCGGACGCCGCCCTGTGCACCGGCCGTGGCCGCCGCCGGGATCGCCCGGGTGGTGGTCGGCACGATCGACCCGAATCGGCGGGTGCGCGGGCGGGGGATCCGGATCCTCCGGCGCGCGGGGGTGGCGACGACGGTCGGCGTCGAGGAGGAGGGGAGCCGCGAACTCCTGCGCTACTTCGCCCATCGACAGCGCGTCGGGCGTCCCTTCGTCCGGCTGAAGCTCGCGGCCTCGCTCGACGGCCGCATCGCCGCCCGCGGGGGGAGCGCGCGCTGGATCACCGGGGGCCCCGCGCGGGCTCTCGTCCATCGCTGGCGCGACGAGATGGACGCGGTGCTGGTCGGCAGCGGCACGGCGATCGCCGACGACCCTGCACTCACGTGTCGCCGGCGCGGCGGACGCGACCCCTTGCGGATCGTCCTCGACGGTCGTCTCCGGCTGCCGCCGTCGGCCCGGATGCTTCGCGAGGGCTCGTCTCCGGTGTGGATCGTGACGAGCCGGGGCCACGACCGTCGCCGCGCCGCGCGGCTCGAGCGCGCCGGCGCCGTCGTGGTCGTCGTCCCGCGTCGCCGGGGGGGGAGCGACCTCGGGGCGTTGCTCGACCGCCTCGGCGGCGAGGGCGTGCTCTCGGTCCTGGTCGAGGGAGGGGGCGAGGTCGCCGCACGGTTCCTCGACGCCGGCCTCGTCGACGAGGTCTGCCTGTTCACCGCCCCGCTCCTCCTCGGAGGCGACGGCATTTCGATGGTCGGCCCGCTCGGGGTGACCGACCCCGCCCGGGCTCCGCGCCTCAGGATCGAGCGTCGCGAGGTCGTCGGGGCGGACCTCCTGACCGTCGCGAGGCCGGCGAGCCGGCGGCCTCGTGGATCGCTAGAAGGACGTCGATGAGCCCCGGGCCCGATCCTCTCGCCGCGGCGATCGCCGACGTCCGGTCGGGGCGCATGGTGGTCGTCGTCGACGATGCGGCGAACCCGAGCCGCGGCGAGGTCTGCGTCGCGGGCGAGCTCACCGCGGCCGAGCACGTCGGGTTCATGGCGGTTCACGCGCGCGGCCTCGTCTGTCTCGTCGTCCTGCCGTCGCTGCTCGAGCGCCTCGGAGTGCCGCTGCTGGCGCGGGATCGTTCGAGCGACGACGGACTCGCCTACGGGACGTCCTTCGAGGCTCGCCGCGGCGTGTCGACCGGGATCTCGGCGGCGGATCGCGCGGAGACGATCCGCGTCGCGGTGGACGAGTCCTCGGGCCCCTCCGACGTCTCGATGCCGGGGCACGTGCCCCCGATCGCGGTCGCGCCGGCGGGCGTCATCGATCGCCCCGGCGTGATGGAGGCGACGCTCGACCTCGTCCGGCTCGCGGGGCTCCGCCCGGCAGCGACGGTCTGCACGGTCCTCGACGAGGCGGGCGACGTCGCCCGCGGCGATGCGCTCGGCCGATTCGCCGAGCGCCACGGGCTCCGGCTGCTCTCGGTCGAGCAGGTGCTCCTGCACCGGCTTCGCAACGAGGTCCTGGTCGAGCGGATCGCCGAGACCGACCTGCAGAGCGGCCTCGGCGGGCCGTGCCGGGCGATCGCCTACCGCAATCCGGTCGACCTGAGCGAGCACCTCGCGGTCGTTCGGGGGCCGCTCGCGGGCGACGAGCCTCCGCTCGTGCGCGTTCATTCCCAGTGCCTGACCGGCGACGTGCTCGGCTCGCGTCGCTGCGACTGCGGCGAGCAGCTCGAGGCGGCTCTCCGCGCGATCGACCGTGCCGGGCGGGGCGTCCTCGTCTACCTGCACCAGGAGGGACGCGGCATCGGGCTCGCGAACAAGATCCGCGCCTACGCTCTCCAGGACGACGGACTCGACACCGTGGAGGCGAACCTCGAGCTCGGCTTCAAGGACGACCCGCGGGACTACGGGATCAGCGCGCAGATCCTGCGCGATCTCGGCCTCCGGCGGATCCGGCTCCTGACCAACAACGCCCGCAAGATCGAGGGGCTCTCCCGCTACGGGATCGAGGTCGCCGAGCGCGTCTCGATCGAGGCCGAGCCGCACGCGGGCAACATCGGCTACCTGCGCACCAAGCAGGAGAAGCTCGGCCACATGCTCTCGACGCTGGAGCCCGGCCGCGACAAGGGAGACGGCGATGGCGCGTGAGATCCAGGGCGACCCGCGGGGGACCGGGCGAAAGGTCGCGGTGGTCGTGTCCCGGTTCAACCGCGCGGTGACCGGGGCGCTCCTCGACGGCGCCGTCGAGGCGCTCGAGGCTCACGGCGTC
>JAGWVP010000230.1 GCA_018970825.1 bacterium
CGCTTCGACGCGAACTCCTACGTCACGCTCACGCTCGCGATGGACTTCTTCGACCTCGGCGACGAGCCGGCGGAGCTGCGTCGTTCGCTCGAGGCGAGCCCGGCGCGCTGGCTCGTGCTCGCCTTCGAGAGCGACTGGCTGTTCCCTTCCGAGCAGAGCCGTAAGATCGTCGACGCCCGGATCGCCTCGGGACGCCCCGTCTCGTGGTGCTGCGTCGAGGCCCGCGGCGGGCACGACTCGTTCCTGCTCGAGGAGAAGCTCGACGTCTACGGCGGGATGATCGGCGGCTTCCTCGAGTCGCTCGAAGCGAGCGATGCGCGCGACGCGAGTCGCGACCCGGCGGCCGGGCCGGAGGCGGGCATCGCGCGCGCGTCGGCGGATGCCACCGCGCCCGCCGGTTCCCGGTCCGCGGCCGCGGAGCGCCCGGCCGCACCGCGGGGCGTCTTCCGCGGCCAGCGCCTCGACCAGGCCGCGATCCTGCGCATGATCCCGCCGGGCGAGAGCGTGCTCGACCTGGGCTGCGGCGACGGGGACCTCCTGCGCGAGCTGCGTCGTCGCGGCAACGCCGGCCTCGGCATCGAACTCGACGAGCGCCACGTGCTCGCGACCATCCGCGACGGGCACGACGTCGTCCAGCAGGACCTCGAACGAGGCCTCTGCCCGTTCCGCGACGGGCAGTTCGACTGGGTCGTGCTGTCGCAGACGCTGCAGTCGGTCACCGAGACCGAGCTCATCGTGCGCGAGATGGTGCGCGTGGGACGCCGCGCGATCGCGAGCTTCCCGAATTTCGCCTGGCACCGGCTGCGGACGATGCTCTTCGAACAGGGCCGCTCGCCCAAGGCCGAGGGCGCCTACGGCTACGAGTGGTGGAACACGCCGAACCGGCGCTTCCCCTCGATCCTCGACTTCGAGGAGTTCTGTCGCCGCCAGTCGATCGCGATCGACCAGCGGGTCTACCTCGAGTCGGAGAGCGGCCGGCTGGTGGGCGAGGGCGAGGACCCGAACTGGAACGCGGACGTGGCGATCTTCGTGCTGCGCCGCGGAGCCTGACGGGCTCGTTCAGCGCCGCGCGAGGCGCTTCGCCTTCGCGTCCGCCTCGGCCCGGTCCTTCTCCTGCCTCAGCCCGCGCGCGAGCAGCACGGCGAGCGTGACCGCGCTCAGCGGGAGCGCGAAGAAGACCATCGCGTCGACGAAACGGCCGAACAGCGGGTGCGCGAGGGCCGAGAGCACGAGGTACACCAGGTACGCGACGTACCAGGCGACGAACAGCCCGCCTTCCCACCTCGAGATCGACTGCCCGTCGAGCGCGACCGGCAGGCAGGCCATGGCGGTGACCAGCATGACGGGGAGGTCGAGTTGCCGGGCCTCCGGCGCGACCGGGAGCCCGCTCGGTGCGAGCACCGCGCCCACGCCGAGGATGAGGAGAAGGTTCGCGATGTTCGAACCGACCACGTTGCCGACCGCGATGTCCCCCTCGCCACGGCGGGCCGCGGCGAGCGACGCCGCGATCTCCGGCAGCGAGGTGCCGATCGCGATCACGGTCAGGCCGATCACGAGGTCGGAGAGGCCGAGGGTGCGCGCCACGTCCGAGGCTCCCTCGACCATCGAGCGCGCGCCGAACCCGAGCAGCGCGAGCCCGGCCACGACCCGGAGCAGGTCGGGCACCCAGGCGGCCCCCGTCTCCGGCCGCACCTCCGGGAGCCTCTTCACGTCGAGCGGGACCGAGGTCGCGTCGTTGCCGCCCTGCCGCAGCTGGTACCAGGTGAAGGCGGCGTAGCCCGCTAGCAGCAGCATCCCCTCCCCGCGGTCGACGAGCCCGTCGCGGCAGAGCATCGCCGCGGCGAAGGACACGGCGATCATGAGGGGGATTTCCTGTCGCGTCACCCGCCGCGCGACCGCGATCGGCGAGACCAGCGCGGAGAGCCCGAGGATCAGGAGCACGTTGCAGATGTTGCTGCCGACCACGTTGCCGACCGCGAGCCCGCCTTCGCCGGCGAACGCCGACCGCGCGGTGACCGCGAGCTCCGGTGCACTCGTGCCGATCGCGACGACGGTGAGGCCGACGACGAGCGGGGAGAGGCCGAACGCGAGCGCGAGCCCGGAGGCGCCGCTCACGAGGAGCGAGGCGCCCGGCACGAGGCAGGCGATCCCGATCGCGACCAGCCCGAGGCTCGCCGGGTTCACCGCCGCTCCGTCCATCGCGCCGCGAGCCCCCGGCCGCTCAGGCGAAGAGGTCCATCACGTAGTCGTTCAGGTCGACCGCGACGCTCTTCGTTCGAGTCAGGTAGTTCACCATGCCGACGCCGTTCTCGCGCCCGTAGCCAGACATCTTGTAGCCGCCGAAGGGGCAGCTCGTCTCGATGCGGTGGTAGGTGTTGATCCACACCGAGCCCGCCTTCAGCCGGCGCGCGAGCTTGTGGGCGCGCTTGATGTCGTTCGTCTGGATGCCGGCCGCGAGTCCGTAGACGATGTCGTTCGCCTTCGCGAGCACGTCCTCCTCGGAGGAGAAGCGCAGCACGCAGGCGACCGGCCCGAAGATCTCCTCCTGGGCGATCTTCATCCGGTTGTCGACGTCGACGAACACGGTGGGCGAGAAGTAGTGGCCCTTCGCGAGCTCGGGCGCGTCGGGCTTGCCGCCGCCGCAGAGCATGCGCGCACCCTCCTCCTGCCCGATCTTCACGTAGCGCGAGACGCGGTCGAACTGCTCCTTCGAGACCAGCGGCCCGAGCTGGGTCATCGGGTCGAGCGGGTTGCCGATCCGGATCGCCTTCGCGCGCGCGACCAGCTTCTCGACGAAGACGTCGTGGATCTTCTCGTGGACGAAGATGCGCGAGCCCGACGTGCAGACCTGTCCGCAGTTCGTGTAGATGCCGAAGATCGCGTTCGCGACCGCCCGGTCGACGTCGACGTCGTCGAACACGATGTGCGGCGACTTGCCGCCGAGCTCGAGCGTCACGACCTTCAGGTTCGTGATCGCGTTGCGCGCGACCTCCTGCCCGGTGGTCGTCTCGCCGGTGAAGGCGATCTTGTCGACGTCGGGATGCGCCGCGAGCGCGGCACCGGCCGTCGGGCCGAAGCCCGGCACGACGTTGAAGAGCCCCGGCGGGGCGCCCGCGTCGGCGAAGCAGCGCGCGAGTTCGAGGGCGGTCAGCGGGGTCAACTCGGCCGGCTTCAGCACGACCGTGTTGCCGCAGGCGATCGCGGGAGCGGTCTTCCACGCGGCCATGATGAGCGGGCCGTTCCACGGCACGATCCCGCCCACGACGCCGAGCGACTCGCGCAGCGTGTAGTTGAGCGACTCGCCGGGCAGCATCGAGGGATTCACCTCGCCCTGGATCTTGGTCGCCATGCCGGCCCAGTACTCGAACACCTCGACGGCCTGCATCGCGGTGCCCGCGGTCCACATGGTCGGACCGCCCATGTCGAGCGTCTCGAGGTGCGCGAGCTCGGCCATGCGGTCCTGGATCCGCTGCGCGACCCGCAGCAGGAGCCGCCCGCGCTCGCCGACCGGCATCTGCGACCACACGTCGTCGTGGCAGGCGCGCGCGGCGGCGACCGCGCGGTCGACGTCGGCCGCGTCGCCCTCGGCGACGGTCGCGACGACGGTCCCGTCGGCCGGGTTGATCGTCTCGAAGGTCCGGCCGGAGGAGGCCGGCACGCTCGCGCCCCCGATGAAGAGATCGTAGTGGGGTACGGACTGGGTCTGGGTGCTCAAGAGTCGGCTCCTTCCGTCGTGTCGCGCTTCGAGTCTCTATCGACCGCGCCCCGCCGTGGCGCAAGCGACGGGGCCCGCGCGGCTTGCCCGTCCGAGGTCGGCGCTGATAGGCGCCCGGGAGGTCGACACCGGCGATGCGCGCCGGCCGCGTCGGCCCCGCCCGGCGGCGGATGCGGAGGAACTCGCCCGTGACCCAGGAGAAGGAACTGCTCGCCGAGCGCGCCGGACACGTCCTCGTGCTCACTCTGAACCGCCCCGAGCGCATGAACGCGCTCAACCACTCGTTGCTGAAACGCGAGCTGCCCGAGGCCTTCCGCGAGGCCGCAGCCGACCCGGAGATCCGCGTCGTCGTGCTGACGGGGGCCGGCGAGAAGGCGTTCTGCGCGGGCGCGGACCTGAAGGACGCGGCCGAGACGGGCTCGATCGGCGGGACGCAGGGTCCGTCCCAGGGTCCGTACTACCGCGGCACGCCGACCGAGTTCCTGCGGGTCGGCTTCGACAAGCCCGTGATCGTCGCCGTGAACGGCATGTGCCTCGGTGCCGGGCTCCACTTCCTCGCCGACTGCGACCTCGCGATCGCGGCCGACCACGCGACCTTCTTCGACACCCACGTGCGGGTCGGGCAGGTGTTCGCTCTCGAGGCGGTCGGGCTGCTCCGCCGCATGCCCTTCGGCGACGTCATGCGGATGATGCTGCTCTCGGGAACCGAGCGGCTCGACGCACAGGCCGCCCTTCGCCTGTCGCTCGTGAGCGAGGTGGTTCCGCGCGAGCGACTGCCGGCGCGCGCGCGCGAACTCGCGGCGACGATCGCGGAGTTCTCGCCGGCCACGATCGCGGCCAGCAAGCGCGCGATCTGGGGCGCCCTCGAGCACGGGCTCGGCGGCGGGCTCGAGCACGGCTGGCGCGAGATCTACCGTCACTGGTCGCACCCCGACTACGTCGAGGGCCCGCGGGCGTTCGCGGAAAAGCGCAAGCCGCGCTGGACGCCCTGAGCGCGAGGGCGCACGCCGCGTCTCAGTCCCGCGCGAACAGGCTCTCGCAGCCCGTGCCCTCGAGGATCGCGTCGACCGCCCGCCGGTCCTCGACCGCGAGCGCCTCGCGGGCCTCGCGCAGCCAGAACAGGCACTTGCCCTGGTACGGGAAGGGCTTCTGCGTCCAGGGGCGGTCGTCGATCGTGCACTCGACCGCGGCTGCGCCCGACTCGAGCGCAGCCGCGTTCGCGAGCAGGAAGGGTGCGTAGACGCGCCCGACCTCGGAGAGGATCGCGCGCAGCGTGCCGGGGAGCTCCCCGCGCTCCGTCCACGGCCGGCCGTCGGTCTCGAGGCCCGAGAGGTCCTCCATGACGTCGACCCATGCCGCGACCCGCGGGGTCTCGCGATGGGCGATCGCCATCGGGGTGGGATCGAAGGCGACGAGCTGGGTGAGCTGCCCGTAGACGCCGAAGTCGGCGGACGCGGGACGGCGACCGAACAGGAAGGGCGTCGCCACGAGGTGGGCGTCGAGCAGGTGGAGAAAGCGTCGGTACGACTCCTCGATGACCGGTGCCGTCGTCGGGTTCGACCCGACGACGCCGAGCCGATCGATCTGTCGTCTCGCGAACGCGCGGCCGTTGGCGACCGCCGTCTCCTCGGGCTGGTCGATCCGGAACCAGCGGGGCAGGATCGCGGCCGCGTGGTCGGCATCGGCCTCGAAGGCCCAGCGGTAGTGGAACATCGCCTTCGTGAGCCACTCGTCGGCGAAGTCCTCGACGAGCAGGTCGAGGAACGCGAGCACCGGGTCCGGCGGGATCACCGAGCGCCCGGGGTGTCGCCGCTCGAGTTCGCGGATCAGCGGACTCGAATCGGTGCGCGCGACGAGCGACCCGTCGGGCCCGGGCTCGACGAGCTGCGGCAGGAGGACGACGCGCGGCTGCGGGAGCGACGCGGTCTCGGGCCAACCCTGGTTGACCCATGCGTGCGGGATCCGGCGGTAGCGGAGCACCGCTCGGAACTTGCGGCTGTACGGCGAACCGGGGGCACCGACGATGCGCATGG
>JAGWVP010000231.1 GCA_018970825.1 bacterium
CACGTCGTCGAGCCACCCGACATGTTCCAGCGGGCCTTGCCCGTTCAGTATCGGGACTCGGCGCCCAAGGTCGTCCGCAAGAAGGATGGCTCCGACGTCTGGATCTTCGACGGCAAGCAGATCCCGAACCTCGCACTGAACGCAGTCGTCGGGCGCCCGCCCGAGGAATACGGCATGGAGCCGACCTCCTACGAGCAGATCCGACCGGGATGCTGGAACGTCCACGAGCGGATCCGGGACATGAACGCGAACGGCATGCTCGCCTCGATGTGCTTTCCGTCGTTTCCGACCTTCACCGGGATGAAGTTCGCGGAGCACGCGGACAAGTCGCTCGCCGCCGTCCTCGTGCAGGCCTACAACGACTGGCACGTCGAGGACTGGTGCGGGGCCTATCCGGGGCGCTTCATCCCGCTCGGGCTTCCGATGATGTGGGATCCTGCCGCGACCGCGGAAGAGGTTCGACGCCTGTCGCGCAAGGGCTGTCACGCCTTGAGCTTCACCGAGAGCCCCGAGAAGTTGGGCTTCCCGAGTTTCCACAGTGGCCACTGGGACCCGATCTGGCGTGCCTGCTCCGACGAAGGCACGGTCGTCGCCGTTCACATCGGCTCGGGCGCCGGCATGAGCTTCAACTCGATGGAGGCACCGGTCGACGTCATGATCACCACGACGCCGATGAAGATCGTCGACTTCGCCGCCGACATCCTCTGGTCGAGCGTCCTGAAGCGGTACCCGAAGCTCCGCATCGCGCTCTCCGAGGGAGGAATCGGCTGGATCCCGTACTTCCTCGAGCGGGCCGACTACGTTCACGAGCATCACCACGCGTGGACCCACCAGGATTTCGGCGGCAAGCGTCCGAGCGACGTCTGGCGCGAGCACATGGTGACCTGCTTCATCGACGACGCGACCGGCATCGCGCTGCGCGACCGGGTCGGCCTCGACACGATCACCTGGGAGTGCGACTACCCGCACTCGGACACGACGTGGCCGAACTCTCCGGAGATCCTCTCTCGAAGCCTCGTGGGCGTCTCCGACGCGGACGTGAACCGGATCACCCACGAGAACGCACTGCGGATCTTCCGGCTCGATGCCTTCTCGCATCGGCCGAGAGAGCTCTGCACGGCCGCAGCACTTCGAGCGGAATCACCCGACGTGGACCTGTCGGTGAAGAGCGTGCGGGGTGGACTCGCCCCGACGCTCGACCCGACGCGTCCCGTCACGACGAGCGACGTGCTGAAACAGCTGGCAGGCGCATTCGCGACGCCTGCCGAGTAGCGCGTCCGACGCCCTCGTTCGAGGCCGCGGCCCGGCGAGTGGGGCGGAAGTTCAGGCGCGTCCGAGCTGGTCGGCGAGGAAGTCCGCCGCCCGCTCGAGATCGAACGGCCATGCGTAGCGTATGTCGACTCCCGGGTGGAGTTTCCGCGCGTGCTCGACGATCTCGGGGATCTCCTGCTCGGAGTGGGATCCGCCCGGGGTGAACATCGTGGTCGTGAGGAGAATGGTCTTCGTGCCCTCGGCCACCAGGTCCGCGATCGCATCCTCGAGACTCGGGGCGCAGAACTCGTTGTAGGCGACCACGAGCTTTCTCGGGGCGACGCGATCGCGAAGGCGCAGCGCGATCTGCTCAAGACCGGCTCCGTAGGGATCCGTCTTCGGGGTTCGCGGCCATTCGCGGACCTGCTTGTCGAGTTCGGCCTCGCGAGGGCTCATCTCGACCTGGCCGCGCGCACGCCGCATGCCCTCGAGGCGCTTGAGCTCCGAGACGAGGTCCCCGGGGCAATCCGAGGGAATGCCGCCGTGACCGACGAGGATGACCGCTTCCTTGGAGTCCGACATGCGCAAAGGCTACCACGATCGGTCGAACCCGCCAGCCCCCGCCACCCTCGAAGCGGGGCGAGAGGCGGCGTAGTCTCGGGGCGCGAAGGATCTTCGCCCGTGGCAGGCGGCCGGTGCGGCCCTCGTCGGGCGGGTGCCAGGAGGTCGGCATGAAGGGAGAGAGGATCCTCGTCGCGGGATGCGGCGACGTCGGCTCGGCGCTGGCCAGACGGCTCGTCGCCGACGGGGCGACCGTCTTCGGGTTGCGGCGACGTCCCGAGCACCTGCCTTCCGACGTGGTCCCGATCGCGATCGACCTCCGGCGTTCCGAGGAAATGAAGCGGCTTCCGGCTGGAGTGACATGCCTGGTCTTCGCGGCGGCTGCCGACGGGAGTGACGAGGGGTCCTACCGGGCGATTTACGTCGAAGGTCTTCGCAACCTCCTCTCCGGTCTCGCGGCCTCGGGGAGCGCGCCGAGCAGGTTGGTCTTCACGTCGAGCACGGCCGTCTACGGCCAGACCGGCGGCGAATGGGTCGACGAGACGTCCTCGACCGAGCCGCCCGGGTTCAGTGGTCGGGTCATGCTGGAGGCGGAAGCCTTGCTCGCGGAACACGCCTCGCCCCTCGGTGCGACGGCAGCGAGCATTCGCCTCGGCGGAATCTACGGGCCGGGGCGCACGAGGCTCGTCGATCTCGTCCGAAGCGGTCGGGCGACCTGCGCGGAGGGAAGCTGCCGCTGGACCAACCGGATTCACGTCGAGGATGCAGCGGACGCGGTCCGGCACATCCTCCGGATCGGTGCAGCAGGCGGGACCTGGGTCGGCGTCGACGACGAGCCGGCCGACCAGTGCGCCGTGTACGACTGGCTCGCCGAGCGGATGGGCCTGCCGCGCCCGCCGCGGGTTCCCGAATCGGCCGAGGCCCGTCGCGGTGCGGAGGCTTCGAACAAGCGATGCAGCAACCGCCGTCTGCGGGCCTCGGGCTTTCGCTTCCGCTTCCCCTCCTTCAGGGAAGGCTACGCGAGGATGCTCGAGGGAGGACGCTGATCGAGGTCGCGTCCTCCGTCGTCGACGCGGTCTCGGGAACGTCTCGTCGCCCGCCCGCGTGGACGGGTCGTCCCGTTTTCAGGGATGACCGAGCAGCCATCCGATCGCGGCGCGCTGTGCCGGGCGGAGGATGCCGTTCAGGGCGCCCGTGAAGATGAGAGCGAGCAGGATCGGCATGCCGAGTCGACGGAGCCCGGCCGTCAGCCCGTCGAACGAGTGCGGAAGGAGCCCCTCGAGCACGCCGAACCCGTCGAGCGGGGGAACGGGAATCAGGTTGAAGATCGCGAGCGCGACGTTCACGATCACGGAGTAGGCTGCGAACCAGAACAGCTTCACCGCGAGCGGACCTGCCGTTTCGAGACCGCGGATCCGGGTCGCCAGCAACGCGAAGGCGATCGCAAGAAGCACGTTCGAGAGCGGACCGGCCCCGGACACCACGAGGTTGGCGAACTTGGGATCGCGCGTCCGGGCGAGAGCGACCGGGACGGGGCGCGCCCAGCCGAACACCGGCGCGCCGGAGAACGCGAGCATGGCGGGGAGCAGGATCGAGCCGAAGGGATCGACGTGCCGCAGCGGGTTCAGCGAGATGCGTCCGAGGTCCCGCGCGGTCGGATCGCCGCACCAGAGAGCTGCGAGCCCGTGAGCCGACTCGTGGACGCACACGGCGAACACGAGTGCGGCGACCTGGAGGACGACCATGAGCGTCTCGTTCATGAGAAGACCCTTCCGGCCTCGTCGAGGCCGATTCCGGTGAGACGAGTGCTGAGCTCCCAGAGGCGGCATGCGGCGACGTCGTCCCGCGCCGCGGCCGACGGGGAGCGTTCCCGGCCGTTCGCGAAGTAGCCGCCGCTCCGCCCTTCGACCGCGGGGGACGACGCGAGGTGGATCGAGGTCTCGGCCCCCGACTCCGGCGTCCGGAAGAACGGGCGGAGCATCGCGATCAGGACGCGCGCCACCCGCCCGTTGTTCGTGCCGAGCCCGGTCGCGACCGCGCCCGGGTGGAGGCACGTGACGGTGACTCCCGTGCCTTCGAGCCGGCGGGCGAGCTCGCGCGTGAACAGGATGTTCGCGAGCTTGGAATGCCCGTAGACCTTCATGGTCGACCATCCCCCTGAGAACCCGGGATCGTCGAAGGCGATCCCGTCCACCAGCTTGTGAGCGTCCGAGGAGACGTTCACGATCCTCGACGGCGCGCTCTCCCGGAGGCGATCGAGCAAGAGGAGGGTGAGCGACCAGTACGCGAGGTGGTTCACGGCGAAGACGGACTCGTGTCCGTCGACGGTCGTCGTTCGCCGAAGGTTGACGATCCCCGCGTTGTTCACGAGCACCTCGATGCGCGGGCAGCGGTCGAGGATTTCCGTCGCGACACGACGGATCTCGGCCTGCGAGGCGAGATCTCCGAGGAACACCAGCGGCTCGTCTCCACCGGTGGCCCGGATCGCCGAGACGGTGTCTCGGGCCCGCCCGGGGTCGCGGGCGACGATTCCGAGGCGAGCTCCCCGGGCGGCGAGCGCCACGGCCGTCGCCCGGCCGATCCCCGAGGTGGCCCCGGTCACGATGCAGGTCTTCCCGGTCACGCGGGAATCTCCCGTCGGGGGGACGGGGCGCCGCCCGCCGAATCGCCGGTTCCGGGCCGATTGACCGTCGGCCGGAAGTGATCGAGACCGATGCCGGGTGAGACCCATCCAAGCGGCGCTCCCGTGCCGCTGCGTTGCGACCGCTGATCGCTCGCGGCGAGACGTGCCGCCTCGACGGCCGGAGAGTGCGTGGCAACCACCTACCGCGAGACGATGGCAGAGCATCCCGGGGAGATCCAGAAGACCGCTCTCGTCACCGGCGCCTCGCGTGGGCTCGGGTTCGAGATCGCGCGCCTTCTCGCGGCGCGGGGCTGGGCGGTTGCGCTCGTCGCTCGGGATCCCGTGCGCATCGAGGCCGCGAGGGAGGCGCTCGCCCGCGAGTTCCCTCGCGCCGGGCTCCTGGCATGGGCCTGCGACCTGGAGATCGAGGGCTCCGCTCGCCATGCCGTCGAACGAGCCGTCGCGGCATTCGGAGGGCTCGACCTGCTCGTGAACAATGCCGGTGCGATCTCGGCAGCCCCTTTCGTCGGGCTCGACCCCGGGGCGCTCCGGTCGTCGGTGGCCCTTCACGTCCTGGCACCTGCCGAGGCGATGCAGGCTGCGTGGCCCTTCTTCGTCGCGCGGAGCGGGGGCCGCGTGGTGAACGTTTCCGCGATCGAGGGGCTCGTCGGCGGGCCGCTCCTCTCTGCCTGCGCGACCGGCAAGTTCGGCCTGGTCGGCCTGACCGAGAGCGTCCGAGCGGAGTGGGCGGCGCGAGGCGTCGGGATCACGCTCGTTTGTCCCGGCTTCCTTCGCCCGGCAGCCGAGGTGAAGGGTACGCCCGGCGTCGCGGGCGTGCCGGGCC
Source organism: bacterium (assembly GCA_018970825.1). Taxonomy (GTDB): domain Bacteria; phylum Desulfobacterota; class Binatia; order UBA12015; family UBA12015; genus REEB422. Next base: position 5,280 of record JAGWVP010000231.1, read on the forward strand.
TGCCGCCGCGCGTCGCCGGCTGGCTTCGCTCGCCATTCGTGTCGATGGACGTGAGGCGCGCGGCCGAGCTCGTGCTCGAGGCCAGCGAGCGTGGGAAACCCCGCATCGTGCTCACGCCGGCGGCGAAGGTCCTGGCGGTCGTCGCGGGGGTGGCCCCGGGTCTCGTCGCGCGGGTCGCGGCCGCCGTGGGCCGGCGGCTCTGGCGCGACCCCGAGGTCGCGGGCTAGGTTCGGGGTGTTTTCCCGGGGAGGATGGAACCATGAGCGGAGAGATCTACGCCACGCCCGAGCACGAGGCCTTTCGGGGCACGGTGCGGAAGTTCGTCCAGGAGGAACTCGCCCCGCGTGCCCGCGAATTCGACGAATCGGGCCGGATCGACAAGTCGCTCTACCGGCGGATGGGTGATCTCGGGATGCTCGGGATCCGCTACGAACCCC
>JAGWVP010000232.1 GCA_018970825.1 bacterium
TTCGCCCTCCGGCTGCGCGCCCTCCCGCAGCCCAGCATCGCCGCGGTGAACGGCGTCGCCGCGGGTGCGGGCTTCGGCATGGCGCTCGCCGCGGACCTCCGGGTGGCGGGCGAGGGTGCGAGTTTCGTCGCAGCGCAGGTGCGCACGGCGCAGGTGCCCGACGCGGGTCTCACCTGGTTCCTGCCGCGGATGATCGGGGTCGAGCGCGCGCTGCGGGTCTGCCTGCTCGCGCGGCCGATTCCCGCCGGCGAAGCGCTCTCGCTCGGGCTCGTCGGCGAGGTCGTGCCCGACGAACGGGTGCGCGCACGCGCGATCGAACTCGCGCACGAGATCGCGGCGGGGCCGAGGACGGCGACCCGGCTCTCGCGACGGGCGGTTCTCGCCGGCGCGGAGAGCGACCTCGAGGCGGCGCTCGACAGAGAGTACCGCGCGCTCGTCGAGGCGAATCGGGATCCCGACGTCGCCGAGGCGATCCGGGCCTTCGTCGAGAAGCGGACTCCCCGCTTCGGCTGAGGCGCGCGCCCCGTGCGCGCGCGGGCTGCCCACGCCCCCGGGCACTCGTCGGCGGCCTCGCCCCGCGCCCTCTGCCCCGGTTCAGGCCGGGCCGGCGTCTCCGGCGAGCCCGCCCCCCGAGGTCGCCTCCTCCGCGGCCGGCGCGAGCGAGGACTCGAGCGCCGATGCGAAGGCGGCCCGGATCGCGGCCTCGAAATCGCCCGCACGGAGATCGGCGAGCGCATCGCGCACGGCCTGCTCCTCCCGGACGAGCACCCGCTGGCGCGCGCGGCGAAGGCGCCGGAGTTCCGTCGCGAGGAGTCGTCGCCCGCGATTCGCGGCCCGCCGGATCGCCTCGGCGAACTCGGCATCGAGCACCACGTCGTCGTGAAACTCGCCCAGGTGGTCCTGCAGCCGTCGCAGCCGCTTCACGAGCGCCGACCCGGACGCGCCGAGTTCGGGTGCGACGATCTCGACCAGGTAGCGAAGCTTCTTGGTCGCGATCCGCACCCGGTGGATCGCCTCGTGGGCCTCGGGCGTTCCGGTCTCCTCCGGCACCGGGTGGCAGGCGATCGCGCGCGCCGCGGCCTCGGCCCGATCGCCGGCCTCCCGCACGAGTTCCGCGATCGGCGCTTCCGGGTGGCGCGCGGAGAGGCCGACGTCGGGCGCGCCCGCCGCCTCGATCGCGGCACCGGCCGACGCCAACGCGCGCGCCCTCTCGTCCGCGACGGGCACCCCGGGGGCGCGATCGGGAGACGTGGTCCTCCCGGCCGGGGTGGCGGGGGGCGTCGCCGCGACACGCAAGTGGCCGACGAACCTGGCAAGGCGCGCGTCGAGCCGGTCGAGGTCGACGCGCGCGAAGCGGGCGAGCATCCGTGCGCGCGCCCGTCGCAGCCGTCGTGCGAGCCGTGCATCCACGTCCTCGATCGCGATCGCGCGTGCCGGCGTCGCCCGGACGCGAAGCCGCGCGAGGAGCGAGCGGTTCACGTCGATCTCGCGCACGTCGCCGAGCGCCCGGGTGACCGATCGCAGTCCCGGCTCGACCCGGTCGAGCTCGCCGGCGGGCAGCCAGGCGCCGAGCAGCGCGAGGCTCGCCCGCAGTCGGCGCGAGGCGACCCGCATGTCGTGCACGCCCTCGGGGTCGCGTCCGTCGACCGCGGCGGCGAGGTTCGCCCGCATGATCCCGGCCTGGCGGGTGACGACGTCGACCGCGCGCGCGCCCACCGTGGCTGCGGGCGCGAGGTCGCCGCGGGACTTCGTGCGCCGCGAACCGGTCCGCGGCCGGGTGGCCGCGCGCCGGGGCGGGCCCTTCTCTCCGCGGCCGGCACGCACGCTCAGGTGAACCGCTCGCGCCCGCGCTCGCGGAGCGCCGCGACCGCGCGCTTCACGTCCTGCGCGCGCTCCCGGTCGCACACCAGCACCGCGTCGGGCGTGGTCGCGACCACGAGTCCGGCCGCGCCGACGATCGCGACCGCCATCGCGTCGCCGGCCGCGTTGTAGACGATGCAGTCCCGGGCATCGATCAGCACGGTGCCCGGATCGGCGACGTTGCCCTGGGCGTCGGGAGTCCGGGTGCGCGCGAGCGCGTCCCAGGCGCCGACGTCGTCCCACGGGAAGGTGGCGGGGGCCACGTGGACGTTGCCCGCTCGCTCCATCAGGCCGACGTCGATCGAGACGTCGTCGAGCCCCGAAAAGATCGCGGGAAGCCGGCCCGAGCCGGAGGCCAGGTCGGCACGCATCTCGGCCGTGGCCCGGGCGAGGTCCGGCATGTGGCGTTCGAGCCCCGAGAGGAAGCTCGAGATGCGCCAGAAGAACATCCCGCTGTTCCAGAGGTGGTGCCCGGACGTGGCGAATCGTCGCGCCGTCCCGAGGTCGGGCTTCTCGAGGAATCGCGCGACCGGCCGGACCCGGGGCGGGCCGCCCGAGGCCTTCTCGGCGACCTCGATGTACCCGTAGCCGGTCTCCGGACGCGTGGGCACGACCCCGATCGTGACGAGCGCGTCGTTCGCCTCGGCGAAGTCGAGGGCGAGCGCCACCGTCTCGCGGAACCGCTCCTCGTCGGTGATCCGGTGGTCGGCGGTGAGCACCGCCATCGAGGCGTCGGCGTGCTCTCCGATGCGCCGGGAGAGGTGGGCGGCCGCGAGCGCCAGGCATGCTGCCGTGTTCCGCTTGGCCGGCTCCGCGATCACGTTCTCGCGCGGCAGGCGCGGGATCGCCTCGGCGATCGGGCCGGCCAGGATCTCGTTGGTCGCGACGATCACGTTCTCGGTCGGCACGAGCGGCGCGATCCGATCGATCGCCTCCTCGAGCATCGAGCGACGCTCGTCGGTGAGACGCAGGAGCTGCTTCGGGCGGGCCTGCCGGCTCGCGGGCCAGAACCGCTCGCCCGAGCCGCCGGCCATGATGACGGCGAAGCGCTTCATCGCGGACGTTCCCCTACCACGCGCGCGACCCCGGTCGCATCACCCGCGATCCCGGCCTCGGCTCCCCGAACGAACGGCTCCGCGCGACCGGGCGTCCGTCCATGCCGTCCGCGGCATTGACACGGGCCGGTGCCGGGTGCGACCTCGGGTCGCGATGCGCGATCGAGGTCGGGAGGGCCGGGGCCATCGTGGCCTCCGTCGCTACAACGCGGCCCCGGGGTGGCGCCCGGCAACCGATCGCAGGCAGGGACCGACGCCGACTGCGGCCGCGGCGCGCGGCGCCTCTGCCCCCGGACTCGTGGTCGCGGCCCTCCTCCTGCTCGCCGGACTCGCGCTCGCATCGGGCCGCGTCTCGAACTGGCTCGGTCGCGGCGCGGCCGGCCCCGCGGCCGGGAGCGCACCGGCCCCGGGGGGCGGGATCTCCGGCTGGCTCGGCGACGACGTCGCGCGGGGTCGCGTGACGCTCGTGCGCGACGGCGACACGATCGACGTCCGCAGCGGCGACCGCGACGTCCGCGTCCGCGTCTACGGCATCGACACGCCGGAGCGCGGCCAGCCCTGGGCGGCGAAGGCCAAGCGATTCACCGCCGACCTGGTCGGAAACCGCGACGTCGTCCTGCGCATCCGTGCGAAGGACAAGTACGACCGCACGGTCGCCGAGGTGATCCTGCCCGACGGTCGCAACCTGAGCGAGGAGATCCTGCGCGCCGGTCTCGCCTGGCACTACGACTTCCATTCGCGCAACGCCGAGTGGCATCGCCTGATGGAAGACGCGCGCGCGGCCGGCCGCGGCCTCTGGGCCGACGAGAAGCGCTGCGCGGGACAGGCCGACTGCCCGACGCGGCCGGTCTCGCCGCGCGACTTCCGCGTCGAGGAGCGGCGGGCGGGCCGTGGCCCGCACCGGGACTCGCGTTTCGGCGCACCACGGCCGGGCCCGGGAAGCCTGCCGGACCGGTGAGCGTCGGGAGCGAGGCGCGCGCGGCGGGTGATGCCGATCGCGATCGGGTCGAAGTCGCGGGCTCGCGCGGGCTCGCCCCGCCCGGCGATCGCGCGGCCCCGGCCTCCTCCGCTCCGTCGCGCGAGGACCTGGTCGCGGCGCTCGCGACGGTCGCGGCTCTCCTGCCGTTTCTCGGCAAGGCCTTTCACGTCGACGACCCGCTCTTCCTGTGGCTCGCGCGCCGGGTCTCGACCCACCCGCTCGATCCCTTCGGCTTCGACGTGAACTGGTACGGCGCGAACGCCCCGATGTGGAGGATCACGCAGAATCCCCCGCTCGGCGGCTTCATGATCGCGGCCGCGGCCGCCGTCGTCGGCTGGAGCGAGCGGGCGCTGCACGGCGTGTTCCTGTTGCCCGCCGCGGTGGCGATCGCCGCGACCGCGCGCCTCGCTCGACGCTGCGGCGCACCCGGACTCCTCGCGGCGCTCGCGGCCCTCCTCACGCCGGTCTTCCTCGTCTCGGCCACCACGCTCATGTGCGACGTGCCGATGCTCGCGCTGTGGCTGACGGCGACACTCGCGTGGATGCGAGGGATCGACCGCGACTCCGGGGCCTGGCTGGCGGCGGCGGCGGGCCTCGCGACGGCCGCGGTCCTGACGAAGTACTTCGCCGTGACGCTCGTGCCGCTGCTCGCCGCGTGGGCCTGCCTGCGCGCGCGACGGCTCGACCCACGGGTCGCGTGGCTCCTCCTGCCGCTCGCGGCGCTCGGTTGCTGGGATCGCTGGACGGCTGCGGTCTACGGTCGCCCGCTCCTCCTCGGCGCCGTCGACTACGCGGGCGGCGCCCCTTCCCCCTTCGGCGCCAGGGGCTCGATCGGGGTCGGCATCGCGTTCGCGGGCGGGTGCCTCGCGAGCTGGATCGGGCTGCTGCCGCTCGCCTGCTCGAGACGGGCCCTCGCCGGGTGGGGCGCACTCGCGGCCGTCGTCTTCGTCGCGGTCGCCTCGGCCGGGCAGGTCGGCGAGTACAGGTTCCCGGCAGCCGGGCTTTCGCGCTGGGCTTTCGTCGCGGAAGCGTCGGCATTCCTCGTGGGCGGGCTCCTGCTGGTCGGACTCGGGCTCGACGAGCTCTCCCGACGCCGCGACGCCGACTCGATCCTCCTCGTCGCCTGGATGCTCGGGACGCTCGTGTTCGCGGCGGTCGTGAACTGGACCGCGAACGGGCGCTCGGTGCTGCCGCTCGTGCCGCCGGCGGCGATCCTGCTCGCGCGGCGGGTCGCGGAGCGGGGCCGGGCCGGGACGGGGTCGGTCGCGGATGCGGCCGCGTCCGCGCGGCTCGCGACGGCCCTGGGAGCCGCGGCCGCGCTCTCGCTGGCGGTCGCCGCGGCAGACCAGCGCGTCGCCGAGGCCGGTCGGGCAGGTGCGCGTGCGGCGCTCGCCCGCGCCGACGGCCACGACCTCTGGTTCCAGGGGCACTGGGGCCTCCAGTGGTACCTCGAGGAGGGCGGCGCCCGCGCGATCGACTTCGATCGCTCGCCGATCCGTCCGGGGGATCGAATCGCGATCCCGTCCTACAACACGAACGTGCGCCCGCTTCCGGAAGATCTCGTCCGACAGGTCGAGGTCGTGCCGATCGCGCCGTCCGCGATCCTGACGACCATGCACGAGGCGGTGGGCGCAGGCTTCTACGCCGCGATCGCGACCGGACCGCTGCCTTTCGGGTTCGGGGAAGTCCCGCCGGACGAGATCCGCGTCGTCGAGGCCGTGCGACCCTGAGGACCAGGCGCACCCCTGCGCCTGCGCTCGGGCTTGCCGGACCGGTCGCGACC
>JAGWVP010000233.1 GCA_018970825.1 bacterium
AACGCGATCGCGGCGCTCGCGGAGGCGACGGCGCACCGCGACGCGCCGGTCGTCGAGCGGATGCGGGCCGCCGGCGCGATCCCGATCGGCCGCACGAACCTTCCCGACATGGGACTCCGCGTGCACACGCACTCGACGCTCCACGGGCTCACCCGCAACCCCTGGGATCCCGACGTCACCGCCGGCGGATCGAGCGGAGGCGAGGCCGCGGCGCTCGCCTCGGGCATGAGCCCGATCGGGCTCGGCAACGACATCGGCGGCTCGTTGCGCAATCCCGCGCATTGCTGCGGCGTCGCTTCGATCAAGCCGAGCGCCGGACTCGTGCCGTGGGCGACCGACGTGCCGCCCACCTCGAAGGCGCTCGCTTCCCAGATGATGCTCGTCGAGGGCGTGATGGCCCGTCGCATCGCGGACGTGCGGCTCGGCTTCGACGTCGTCCGCGGCGCGCATCCCCGCGACCCGTTCTCGGTGAACGCGGTCCTCGGGGACGTCGAGCCGGGCCGCCCCCTGCGAATCGCCCTCATGACCGAGGTGCCGGGAGGACGCACCGACCCGGGCATCGCCGGGGTGGTCACCGAGGCGGGTCGCTGCCTTGCGTCGCTCGGACACCGGGTCGAGGAGGCGGTGCCGCCGGAGTTCGAGGCGGTGGTGGAGATGTGGGGCGTCCTGCTCGACGCGGACCTGGTCGCGATGCAGCCGCTCCTCGACGCGATCCTCGGGCCCGATGCCCTCACCTTTCTCGCGCTCGGCCGCGAGGCCTTCGCCCCGGCCGCGGCCGTGGATCCGGTCGCCCTCCACACCCGCCGGCACGAGCTCGCGGCCCGCTGGTCGGCCTGGTTCGAGGACTGGGACGTCCTGGTGGGGCCGACCTGGGCGCTTCCGGCCTTCGGCCACGGGTTCGACGTCGCGGGAGCGGCCGAGGTCCTCGAGGTGTTCGAGCGGATTCGTCCGGTCCTCCCGGCGAATCTCTTCGGGGCGCCCGCGGCGGTGGTGCCGGCCGGCCTGTCGGACGGACTGCCCGTCGGCGTCCAGGTGAGCGCATGGCGATTTTCGGACCACGCCTGCCTCTCGGTCGCGCAGGTGCTCGATGAAGGTCTGGGACTCGTGACGCCGATCGACCCGGTCGCGGTCCGCGCCGGGTGAGAACGGCATGGTCGGTCGCCCGACCCGCGAATTCCGACGTCCCCGGCCTTGCCCCTGCCTCGCCCGTCGCCTAAAGAACCGATCCAGGGCCGAGAGGGGTTCGGGTCGGCGAACGAGGGGCCGGCGACTCCGAGACCGTGGCATTCACGCCTAAAGCAGAAAGAGGAGAAGTCGATGCGCAAATCCCTGTTCGTAGGAGCGCTCGCCATCGCGGTTGCCATCATGGGCTACGCGACGAGCAGCATGACCGGCCGATCCGCCGTGGAGCCCGCATGGGCCGGCGTCTTGATCGACACGGACGTCATCTATGAGCCGTTCGTGCAGTTGAACGACCGCCCCATCAGCAACTCCCAGGGCCCGGTCGACACCTACACGATCCGCGGACGCGTCTACTTCAACGCCCCCGAGGATCCGATCGGCTCGGCGCTCGCCAACGGCGTGACTGCGACGGTCTACCAGACCGCCGGAAGCCCGGTCGGCTCGTTCGTCGGCTACACGCAGGTCGACACGTTCACGTGGGACGCGGCGCAGTGCAAGGGCACGCACGCGGGCCTGAGCGTCTACTGCAAGGACACGGCGAGCGGCAGCTTCCTCCGCCTGCGCGGCACCCAGGCGAAGCCGACGAGCCTCCGTGTCAACGCGGTCGTGAAGCGTCGCGACTTCGTCCCGGGCAAGCCTTTCGGCATCCCCCTCGCGGGCGAGGTCACGGTGACCAACGCTTCGCCGAGCGTCGGCCCGGCGAGCTTCGACTGGGACGGCTTCCCCGACGCGAACTACTGCGGCGTCAGCCACAACGGGGAGCGCACCACCTGCCGCCAGCCCAAGGCCGGACCGGGCTGATCCCGATCTTCACCTCGTGAATCCACGGGGCGGGCGTCGCGGATGCGGCGCCCGCCCCGTTTCTTTTCGGGGCCGCGGGCGCCCTTTCCGGCTGCCCCGACGGGAAGGCCGCCCGCGCCGCGGTCCTGTCCTCGACTGCGCACCTCTGGTAGCCCGGACGCCGGATCCCCGGGGGACGCACGTGAAGGAACCGCCTCGACACCGCACGCTCGACGCCAACGAGGCCGTCGCCGACGTCGCCTACCGGCTCAGCGAAGTCGTCGCGATCTACCCGATCACCCCCGCCTCGCCCATGGGCGAGCACGCCGACGCATGGGCGGCCGACCGCCGGCCGAACCTCTGGGGCCTCGTTCCCGAGGTCGTCGAGATGCAGTCCGAGGGCGGAGCCGCAGGGGCGGTCCACGGGGCGCTCCAGGCGGGCGCGCTCGCCACGACGTTCACCGCTTCGCAGGGGCTGCTCCTCATGCTGCCCGACCTCTTCAAGATCGCGGGCGAACTCACCTCCTACTGCATGCACGTCGCCGCCCGGACCGTCGCGACGCACGCGCTCTCGATCTTCGGCGACCACTCCGACGTCATGGCGGCGCGCGGCACGGGCCTCGCACTCCTCTGCTCGAACTCCTCCCAGGAGGCACACGACCTCGCCGCGATCGGCCATGCGGCGACGCTGCGTGCACGCGTTCCCGTGCTGCACTTCTTCGACGGCTTCCGGACCTCCCACGAGATCACGCGGGTCGACCCGCTGTCCGACGACGACCTCCGCGCGCTGATCGACGAGGACGCGATCCGGGCGCACCGCGCGCGCTCTCTCGACCCCGACCGGCCCGTCCTGCGCGGCACCTCGCAGAATCCCGACGCCTTCTTCCAGTCGCGCGAGGCGGCCGAGCCCTTCCACGGGCGCTTTCCATCGGTGCTCGACGACACGATGGAGCGCTTCGCCGGCATCACCGGTCGCCGCTACCGGCTCTTCGAGTACGTCGGGCACCCGGAAGCCGAGCGCGTGCTCGTCCTCATGGGATCGGGAGCCGAGTGCGTGCACGAGACGGTCGAGCACCTGGTCGCGCGCGGCGAGCGCGTCGGCCTCGTGAAGGTCCGCCTCTTCCGGCCGTTCTCTCCGACCCACCTGCTCGCGGCTCTCCCGCCTTCGGCGACCGCGGTCACCGTGCTCGACCGCACGAAGGAGCCGGGGTCGTCCGCCGAGCCGCTCTTCCAGGAGATCGCCGCCGCGCTGGTCGAGGCCGTGGCGAACGGCGACCGGCCCGCGCTGCCGCGTCTCGCCGGCGGGCGCTACGGGCTCGCCTCGAAGGAGTTCACGCCGGCGATGGCGAAGGCCGCCTTCGACGACATGGCGTCGTCCGCGCCGAAGCGTCGCTTCACGCTCGGGATCCGCGACGACGTCTCCGGGTCGAGCCTGCCCTGGGACGCTTCCTTCGACGTCGAGGCGGAGGACGTGTCGAGGGCGCTCTTCTTCGGGCTCGGCGCCGACGGCACGGTGTCGGCCAACAAGGCCGCGATCAAGATCATCGGCGAGCGGACCGACCTCTTCGCGCAGGGGCACTTCGAGTACGACTCTCGCAAGGCGGGCTCGACGACGATCTCCCACCTCCGATTCGGACCTCGACCGATCCGTTCGACCTACCGCATCCGCCGGGCGCAGCTGGTCGCGATCCACGACCCCGGGTTCCTCGAACGCTACGACGTGCTGGCCTCGGCGGCCCCGGCGGCGAACGTGCTGTTGAACACCTCCGTCCCGCCCGGGCGGGCCTGGGACTCGCTGCCGGCGGAATTCCAGCAGGCCCTCGTCGAGAAGCGCTGCCGGCTGTTCGTCATCGACGGCTACGGCGTCGCGGAGAAGGCGGGGCTCGGCCGGCGCATCAACACGGTCATGCAGGTCTGCTTCTTCGCGCTCGCGAAGGTGCTGCCGATCGAGGAGGCGATGGGGCACCTGCGAGCCTCCGTGGAGAAGACGTGGGGGCGTCGCGGGGCCGAGGTCGTGCGGCGCAACTTCGCGGCGCTCGACGCGGCCCTCCCGGCGATGAGCGAGATCGTGGTCCCCGCCGCGGCGACGAACGCTCGTCGTCGCCCGCCCGCCGTGCCCGACGGGGCGCCCGTGTTCGTGCAGAAGGTGACGAAGCTCCTGCTGGAGGGACGCGGCGACGACCTGCCGGTGAGCGCGTTCCCGCCCGACGGCACCTGGCCCACCGGGACCAGTCGATGGGAGAAGCGCTCGCTCGCCCTCGACGTTCCGATCTGGCAGCCCGACCTCTGCGTGCAGTGCAACTTCTGCTCGATGATCTGTCCGCACACCGCGATCCAGACGAAGCTCTACGAGCCCGGCGGCCTCGCCGGCGCGCCGGAAGGCTTCCGGTCGGTGCCCCAGTCGTTCGACGCGAAGCTCGGCGACCTGCGTTTCACCGTCCAGGTCGCTCCCGAGGACTGCACCGGTTGCGGACTCTGCGTCGAGGTGTGCCCCGCGAAGGACCGCACGAACCCGCGCCGCAAGGCGCTCGTCTCCGAGCCGCTCGAGGATCACCGGGCCGTGGAGCGGCGCTCGTTCGAGTTCTTCGAGGCGATCGCGTCCGCGTCGCTCGACGCGCTTCCGATCGACAAGCGGACGGCGGCCTTCCGCACGCCGTTGTTCGAGTTCTCCGGCGCCTGTGCGGGTTGCGGGGAGACTCCGTACGTCCGGCTCCTCACCCAGCTCTTCGGCGACCACCTGCTGGTCGCGAACGCGACGGGCTGCTCCTCGATCTACGGCGGCAACCTCCCGACGACGCCCTGGACGACGAACCGCGACGGACGCGGCCCCGCCTGGTCGAACTCGCTCTTCGAGGACAACGCGGAGTTCGGATTCGGCATGCAGCTCGCGCTCGACGTCCGCGCTTCGCGTGCGCGCGACCTGCTGCGCACGGTGGCCGGTCGCCTGCCGGCGAGGCTCGTCGAGGAGCTGCTCGCGCCGGGATCCGGCGAGTCCTGGATGGCGGAGCAGCGCGCACGGGTCGCGGAACTCGAGCGAATGCTCGCGGCCGACCCGAGTCCCGAGGCGCGCGCGGCCCGCGACGCGGCTCCGTCGCTCGTCCCGCGCAGCGTCTGGATCGTCGGCGGCGACGGCTGGGCCTACGACATCGACTACGGCGGGCTCGACCACGTGCTCGCCTCCGAGCGCAAGGTGAACGTGCTCGTCCTCGACACCGAGGTCTACTCGAACACCGGCGGCCAGCGCTCGAAGGCGACGCCGCTCGGTGCCGCGGCGAAGTTCGCGACCGCCGGCAAGGCGACGCGCAAGAAGGACCTCGGCCTCCTCGCGATGAGCTACGGGCACGTCTACGTCGCCGAGGTCGCGATGCAGGCGCGCAGCCAGCAGACCGTCGAGGCGTTCCTCGAGGCGGACCGCCATCCCGGGCCGTCGCTCGTCATCGCCCACAGCCCGTGCATCGCCCACGGCTACGACCTCGTGAACTCGCCCGCGCAGCAGAAGCGCGCGATCGACTCCGGGTCGTGGCCGCTCTACCGCTTCGACCCGGCGCGGATCGACCGGGGAGAGGCGCCGCTCGTGCTCGACTCGGGTGCACCTCGCGTCGACGTCTCCGTCTACATGGAGAACGAGGCGCGCTTCCGCATGGTCGAGTTGCGTTCCCCCGAGCGCTACGCGGCGCTGCTCGAGGCGTCGCGT
>JAGWVP010000234.1 GCA_018970825.1 bacterium
GACGAGCGGCGTGAAGCGCTTCACGTCGATCTCGGTGCGACCGAGCTCGGCCTGCGCGCGACCGAGCTGGCCCTGGGCCTGGTCGAGGGCCGCCTGGAACTGCCGCGGGTCGATCGTGAACAGGAGCGCACCCTTCTTCACGAAATGGCCGTTCGGGTAGTTCTGCTCCAGCAGGTATCCCTGCACCTTCGGCACGATCGAGGCGGTCACGAAGCCGAGCGTGGTGCCGACCCACTCCGAGGCGATCGAGACGTCGCGCGTCTCGGCGGGCGCCACCACGACCTCGGGCGGAGGCGGCGCGGGCGGCGCCGCCCGGCCGCCGCAGGCCGCGAGCGCGAGCCCGACGGCGAAGACCGTCGCGACGGGGAGTGAGCGGCCCCCCGGGGTTGCTGGTCGGTTCACTGGAAGCTCCTTCGCGGCGCGGAGGCGGCCCCGGCGATCGAGCCCGGGCAGGGACTCGGCGCGCCGTCCCGCGATCGATGGGGGAAGCCTAGAGATGTTCCTCCTTCGAGTTCAAGCATCGGCACCCTCCCCGGCGGTCGTCCCGGAGCGGCGCGGCCCGCCGGATCCGCCGCCGGCCCCCGTGACGAGCCACAGCATCCCGGGCGTCGTCCAGAGCAGGTCGCGCAACCGCGCGGCGGTGGCGGCCTTGACCGCCAGCGCGGCTCCACCGCCGGCCGCCCTCGCGAAGGCGGCCTGGGCTCCCTCGAGGGCGCCGATCGAGCCCGGGACCGGAAGCGCATGGGCGATCCCCACGCCGAGCAGCACGCCGGCGAGTTCCGGCAGCGTCGCGCGGGCGTCGAACGCGGCGAGCAGCGCCGCGTACTCCGCGAAGACGAGCGCGTTCAGGGCGAGCGCCGTGACGAGCACCCCGATCAGCAGGCGACGGCGCCCGAAGAGGATTGCGCGCAGGGAGTCCTCGGTGGACGCGAGCAGTTCCTTCGTCCCGCCGAGGCGCTCGAGAGCCGGCAGGAAGCGCTCCGGCACGAGTCCCGCACCGCGTCCGACGCGGTCCCGCAGGACGAGCGCCGCGGCGGTCAGCGCGAGACCGCTCGCGATCACGACCGGCACGACGCGCCGGGCGCCGGCCGCGTCGCGCAGCGCGAAGAGCGCGCAGTAGCCGCCCGCGAACGCGACGTTCGCGAGCAGCTCGAGCCCCCGGTCGACGATCACGCTCGCGATCGCGGGACCCGCCGGCACGCCCGCCTCCGCGAGCAACAGCGCGCGCAGCGGTTCGCCGCCGACCTTCGCCCCCGGGGTGAGCGCCCCGGCGGCCACGCCCGCGAGGCGGGCGCCGAGCAGTCGGCCGAAGGAGGCATGCCCGCCTGCCGCATGGAGCACCCATCCCCAGCGGATCGCGTAGCCCGTGAAGATCACCGCCTCGATCGCGATGCAGAGGGCGAGCCGGCGCGGGTCGACGTTCGCGAGCGTGTCGGCGATCGCCGCCGGACCCGCACGGTGGACGAGCCACAGGAAGGCCGCGGCTCCGGCGATCGCGAGCGCGGCCCGCAATCGCCCGGCGCGGGATGCCTCAGCGAACGGGGTCCGGCGGATCGACCGCCGCCTCCACCAGCTCGACTCGCGTGGTCGTGCCGTCCTTCTCGCGGACGGTCGCGCTGCGCACGAGACCGGTCGGCGGGTCGACGTCGAGATCGACTCCCTCGATCGTCTCCGAGGCCCCCTTGTCGCGGGGCACGAGGTGCACCGTCTGGGGGCCACCGCTCCCTGCCACCATGTCGAAGCGGCTGCCGACGTACTGGTCGGTGGAGGTGAAGATGCGGCCGAGTTCGACGAACAGCGGCCGGTCGCCGGGGTCGGCGCCCTTCTCCCGACCGTCGAACCGCCAGGTCGGGTTCCCGGGCGACTTCCACGAGAACTGCCCGGAGGTCACGACCGCAGCCCCGCCGGGGACCGTGCGCGTCTCGCGAAAGCCCGAGACGATGGTCTTCACCCCGCGCTGCTTCGCGGCGAATCCCTCGAAGCAGGCCTTGTGATCGGGACACCCGGGTCCACGACCGCGAAGGCTGCCGCCCCCGGTCTGGTCCGCCGCGGCGACCGACGCGGTGACGATCGCCGCGCAGGCGGCCAGGGCCGCACGAAGCCGGCTCGAGCGTGCCGTCGTCACGGCCCCGAGCCTAGGCCGATTCCCCGGGCCCGCGCAATCCGCGACCGCGTCGGCACCGGCCGCGACGCGTGGGCTGGCGGCACGACCGCGCGGTCGTCTAAGGACGGGAAGCGCCCGAAGGGCGGGGAGGCCAGCCTGGAATCGATCGTCGACCTCGACGGCCTGCGGATCCGCTGCGTGGACGAAGGCAGCGGCCCCGCCGTCGTCTTCCTGCACGGCCTCGCGGCCGACCTCGAGACCTTCGCCGCGCAGGCGGAACACCTGCGTGGTCGCTACCGCTGCATCCGCCCCGACATGCGCGGGCACGGCGGTTCCGCGAACCCACCGGGCCCCTGGGCGATCGCCGACCTCGCCGAGGACGTGGCTCGCCTGCTCGCGCGGCTCGGCGTGGATCGCGCCCATTTCGTCGGACATTCGGCGGGCGGCGTGGTCGCGAGCCGTCTCGTCCTCGATCGCCCCGACCTCGTGCGCAGCCTCTGCCTCGTCGCGACCGCGCCCGAGTGCAACGAGAAGGCCGCCACCGAATTCTACCTCCGCTGGGCCGGGATCGCGGAGAGCGACGGCATGGCGGCGGCGCTCACCGCGATGGGCGCCCGGCGCCTTCCCGACGAGTCGAAGATGGGCGATCCACTCGGTTTCGCGCGCGGCTGCCGCGCCATCGCGACGCTGTTTCCCGAGCCGCTCACGCCGAAGCTCGCCGCCGTGCGGGTGCCCGCGCTGGTCGTCGTCGGCGAAAAGGACTGGATCGGCGTCGGCGGCTCGGTGAAGGCGCACCGCGCGCTCGCCGGCTCGGAGCTCGTCATCCTGCCCGGGCTCGGCCACCAGCCGTTCACGCAGGATCCCGCGGGCTTCAACGCGAGGCTCGACGCCTTCCTCGCCTCGGCCGAAGCGGCCGACCCGGCCGGTGGAAAGGCCTGACGTGTCGCACCCCGTCGAGGCACCCGAACGCGTCCGCCCGTCGAACCCGGGGGCGGGCTTCGACGTCGGCTCGCTCGCCGGTCGAGTGAGCCTCGCCCTGATCGCGCTCGCGGTGGTCGCGGTCGCCATCTGGCAGTCGGGCGAGGAGCGGCGGGCCGTCCGGGCGATGCCGGAGCCGGAGCGGTCGACCGTGTTCGAGAAGGAATGGGCGGCGCTGGTCGAAGGCTGCACCGAGCCGCCCTCGGCGTTGCGCGATCACTGCATCGCGGAAGCGCGGTTCGTCGAACTCTTCCCGGAGTGCGGCGCGGACTGCCGCGAACGCACGCGGCGCTTGACGGCGTCTCTCGGCACGCGCTGAGCCTCGGCCCGTCGGACGAGGTCGCGCGCAGCGACCTCAGCGGGAGGTGACGTCCCCTTCCGGGCGCCCGGACTCCCGGGTGACCGACGCCGAGCGACCGACACCTTCGAGGGTGCTCGCGATCCCGAGCGGACGCGCGAGCAGCGTGTGCGCGGTCGCATCCTCGATCCGCACGCGCACGAGATCGCCCGCCTCGATCCCGTCGCCGGGCAGGACCGCCGTCTTGAAGTCCCGCGTCTTGCCGTGGACGTGCCCGGGCGGCCGCTTCGACGGCCCCTCCACCAGGACCTCCGCCTCGCGACCCACCTGCTCGCGGTGGCGCTCGAGGGAGATCGCCTCCTGCAGCGCGATCAGTCGCTCGAGTCGACGGCCCTTCTCGGCCTCGTCGACGGTTTCCTCGATCTTCCAGGCGCGCGTGCCCTCGCGGGCCGAGTACTTGAACAGGTAGGCGAAGTCGTAGCGCGTCTCGCGCAGGAAGTTCTCGGTCGCCTCGAAGTCCGCCTCGGTCTCGCCCGGGAAGCCGACGATCACGTCGGTCGAGACGGCGATCCCCGGAATGCGCTCGCGGATCCGCTCGAGCAGCCGGCGGTACTCGTCGAGCCCGTAGCCGCGCTGCATCGCGGCCAGAACCGGGTCCGACGCCGACTGCAGCGGCAGGTGGAGCCACGGCATCACCTTCTCCTCGCCCGCCATCGCGTCGATCATCGACTCGCCGACGTCCGAGGGGTGGGGCGAGGTGAAGCGGATGCGCTCGACTCCCGGCACGCGCGCGACGCGCCGGAGCAGGTCGCCGAAGTCGAGCCCGTCGTGCCGCCACGCGTTCACGGTCTGGCCGAGCAGCACGACCTCTCGCTTGCCCTCGCCGACCGCCGACCGGACCTGTTCGAGAACCGCCTCCGCCGGGAGACTGCGCTCTCGGCCGCGCGTGAACGGCACGACGCAGAAGGTGCAGAACTTGTCGCAGCCGCGCATCACGGTGAGGAAGGCGCGCGGACCGGGGGCGAGATCGGGAGCGAGGTCTGCGTAGGTCTCGTCGCGGTCGAGTCGGACCTCGATGCGCGGATCGGTTCCCCCGCGCAGCAGCTCCGGCAGGTCGCGGTAGCCGTCGGGCCCGACGATCAGGTCGATCCAGGGCGCGCGGTCGAGCAGGCGCTCGCGCTGGTGCGTCGCGACGCAGCCGAGGAGCCCGAGCTGGACGCCGGGGCGCGTCTGCTTGTGCTGCAGGAGCTGCGTGAACCGTCCGAGCACCCGCTCCTCGGCGTTCTCCCGGATCGCGCAGGTGTTGACGAGGATCGCGTCCGCCTCGGCGGGATCGGGGACGACGACCCAGCCGTCGCGGGCGAGCAGTCCGCGGACGAGTTCGGAGTCGGCGACGTTCATCTGGCAGCCGTAGGTCTCGAGAAAGACGCGCCGGGGGGCGCCCCCGGGGAGCGCCTCGCCCGGGCTCGACCCGGGGCGCCCGTCGAGATCGTCGGCTCGGCTGGTCACGGGTCCGCCTATAGCGGCGACCCGACGAGCCGCAATCCGCCCCGTCCGGCCGGCCGCGTCTTGACCGCTCGTGGAACGGCAAGGTAGCCGGGACGGGTCGCGTGCCCTCGCCCGGCCCGTCCGCGCTTCGCGGACGCCGTCGGCGCACCGCTGCAGGCGGGAGGCACCCCGAGAGGCCGTCATGCCCGATTCCACCCCGAGCCCGATCACCCGCCCGCGCACCCTCGCCCTCGTGGCGCTGGCGATCGCCGCCCTCGCCGCCGCCTGCGGCGGCGGGTCGGGCGGCGCCCTGCCTCGCGACGGAGGTGTCGACCCGACCTGCACCGACGGGCCCGCGCTCGACGGCACCTTCGCGGGCATCGAGAAGGCGATCTTCGAGCGGCACGGCTGCGCGGAGCAGGCCTGCCACGGCAGCACCGCGGCGGGCGGCCTCGACCTGTCGCCCGGCGTCGCCTGGCGCAACCTGGTGGCCGCGCCCTCGCTCGAGAAGAGCGGCATGGAACGCGTGCGGCCGGGCGACAAGGAGCGCAGCTGGCTGTGGCTCAAGGTGCTCGCGAAGACGCGCCCGGGCTCGGCGCAGGTCGTCGGTGCGCCGATGCCGCTCAACGCGGGCGTGCTCTCCGAGGACGAGCTCGAGCTGCTGCGGCTGTGGATCTACGCGGGCGCGCCGGAGAAGGGCACCGTCGCCGGGACCGAGAAGTACCTCACGGGCTGCCTGCCGCCGGTCGAGCCGATCTCGATCGCGCCGCTCGATCC
>JAGWVP010000235.1 GCA_018970825.1 bacterium
GTGCCGGGAAACCTCCCGGCACCGCGGCGACTACCGGGAACGGGGCGGCACACCACGTGCCGCCCCGTTCTTCGTTTGCGGGAACCGGCCTGGCCACGCCCTGCACGCGCCCGTTGACCTTGCTTCGACGACGCGACTAGTCTCGCCGGCATTGCCCGCCGACCGGGGCGGCATCCGACCGGGCCCGCCCGAGGAGGAGGATCGACATGACGAGACACGCCCTCGCGGGACTCCTGCTGCTCGCCACGGCCGCGGTCGCCCGCGCCGACGACGCGTCGCCGGTCGGCACCTGGCGCACGATCGACGACAAGACCGGCAAGGACCGCTCGCTGGTCGCGATCACGGAGTCGGGCGGGGTCTACACCGGCACCGTGCAGAAGATCGTCACGCACCTCCCTGACGACGACCCGAACGGGCTCTGCCGCCACTGCGAGGGCGACCGCAGGGACAAGCCGATCGAGGGCATGCAGATCCTGTGGGGGCTCAGGAAGGACGGCGACGTCTACGACGGCGGCGAGATCCTCGACCCGAAGAACGGCAAGATCTACAGCGCGAAGATCAAGCTGGTCGACGGCGGTCGGAAGCTCGACGTCCGCGGCTTCCTCGGCTTCTCTCTGCTCGGCCGCACCCAGACCTGGGTACGCCAGCCCTGAGGGCCGCGGCGCCCGCCGGCAGCGTCGGCACCGTGACCGTGATGGAACGTCACCTGCGCGCGACATGGCGGACGCGCCGATCGCGGCTCCGCCCCGCCCTGCTCCTGCTCCTGCTCGGGTGCAACGCCGCCCCCCCGGGCGCGGGACCGGCGGCACGCCTGCAGGTCCGCGGCGAGCGCGTCGCACGATTGCAGAAGTCCTACAGGCTCGGCAGCCTCGCGACCTCGCGCGACCAGCGGCGCGTCGGGTGGGTCGCACAGGCCTCCGACGCCTCTCCCTGCCGCGTCGTCGTCGACGGCGTCCCGGGCCCGGAGCGCAAGGCCTGCGCGGCGCCGGCCTTCGCCCCCGACGGCTCGCGGTCGGCCGCGTGGGTGACGACCGAACCGGCGCCCGGCGCGGCAGCCGTGACGCGGCTCGCCGTCGACGGGGATCTCGTCGGACCCGATCTCGTCGACGGCGGCGACCTGCGCTTCGCGCGCGTGGGGGCCGCGTGGGCGGCGAGCGCATTGCTCGCACCTCCCCCGGGCGATGCGCCCGCCGCTGCACCGCGCATGCGGGTCTTCGGACCCGCGGGCGACCTCGGGACGTTCCGCGACACGACCGCCCCCCTCCTCGACGACCGCGGCGAACACGTCGCGTGGCTCGCGGCGCTCGGCGACGAGCGACGGGCGCTGTTCGTCGACGGCAAGGAGGTCCGAAGCTTCGGCGAACCCGCACCCTCGACCAGGGCTCCGATCCGCATCGCACGCCCCGGGCCGAACCTCGCACCGGAAGAAGTCGTGCGATGGCTCTCCGACGGCTCGCTCGTCGGCATCGTGCCCTCGGGTCTGGGCTGGCTCGTGTTTCGCGCGAACGGCGAGGCGCCGGGCGAGGCCCTGCGCGACTGGGCGAGCCACGACGTGCTGTGGCGCGGCCCGCAGCCGCCGCCTGGCGATCCGCTCCTGCGCACGCGCGGCTCGGCGCTGCTCTCCGGCTCGCTCGCGATCGCCGAGCGAGCCGCCGTCGCGTGCTGGTGGGAGCGACCCGGAGCGGCGGGCGGGCGCTGGCGGGTCTCCTGCAACGGCAAGCCCGCGGACGAGACGACCTGCGCGTTCGCCGGCACGACGCCGATCTCGGTCGCGCCGGGCGGAGGCGGCAAGGCCTACGCATGCCTCGACGCGGACGGGGCCGGCGCGCCCGCGACGTTCGTCGTCGCGAACGGACGCCGACTCGGCCCGCACCGCGAGGTCGTCGCCGTCGTCGCAGCCGACGGCGGGCACTTCGCCTACGCGGCACGCGACGCGGCGGATGCGCCCTTCTTCTTCGTCGTCGACGGGCGGCGGATCCCGGGCGAGTGGGACGAGGTGTTCGCTCCGAGCTTCTCGCCCGACGGAACGCACGTCGCGTGGGGCGCGCGCCGCGCGAAGGGTTCGCGAGTCGACCTGGTTCTCGACGGGCGAACGCGCGCGCGCGCCGACCTGGTCGTCGCGCCGCCACGGGTCGGCGACGACGGGAGCGCGTCGTGGATCGTCCGCAGGGGCCGAAACGTGCTTCGCGTATCGATGAATCGCGAGGCCGCCGCGACCGGCGAAGGGGCCTCCACCCAGCCGGACGCGATGCCCGGATCGGGGCGCCCGAGACTCCCCTAGGGTCTCCCCCGAGGCTCGCGGTCGGGGGCGCGGGCCTGCACGGGGAGGCGCGTCGAGGCAAGGCTGACGCGCTCCGGCGCGGGAAATCCGACGCACCCGACCGGCGCCCGCGGCGCGCTCTCGGTGCCTCGCGAGCGTCGCACGAAAGCTCTCGCGCTAGGAACGACGCATCCGCCCTAGGTCGACTTCCGACGCAAAAATGCGTCGTCCTCCCCGATGTTCAGCGCGATTCGCGCGTGGCAGACAGCGGTCCATCGAGACGCGGTCGGATGCCGCGACGAATCGAGGTGACGTCATGAGAACGGCGAGCGAAGACATGTTCGAGGCGATGGAGGGCGCGGCCGCGGTCGGGACCGCCGCGCTCGCGACGAGACCGTCGGGCACGGCCCAGGGACTCGCGCGCTTCTACCGGGCCTCCGCGACCGCGGAGCAGGCCAACCGGGACTACGAGAGCGGCGACCTCCTCACCGACATGCCGTGGACGCCCGCGAGGCCGTCCACCCCGGAGAAGCGGCTCCTGTTCGCGATCATCGTCGACGCGTGGGACCGGATCGCCGCGTTCCGTCGCGCCGAGCGGGCGGGCCGCGTGAGCCGAGAGACCCGCCGCGACGCGGTCGAGGTCTTCCGCTGGGTCGAGGGCCGGGGCGAGACCGAGCCGCGAATCTTCTCGTTCGAGGCGATCTGCGACCACCTCGGCTGGGACACGCCCCGGGTCCGCGTCGCCTTCTACGGCGACGTGCAGCACGTCGGCATGGGACAGCAGGGAACGCGAGCCAAGGTCGGCCTGCGCCGGGAGCGGCGCTCGTCGCGGGCGCGCCGCCTCGCGGCCGCCAAGCAGGCGGGCGCCGCCGTCGCGGCCGAACTTCGCGAGGCGAGCTGAGGCGATTCCCGGGGAGCCGGCGGGAAACCTCCTCCCGGCTCCCGCCCCCCGGCGGGGACGCGGTCTCGTTGACCGCGGCTCCGCGAGAACCGTATGCTCTCTCGGGTCCGCGGCCGAAGCCCGGTCGCACTGGAGAGCGACGATGCGTAGATTGGCGACCGGCCTGGCCCTCGTATCCCTTCTCGGTCTCGGCGGCTGCGCCATGACTCGGCCGGTGGTCTACCCGAACGAGTTCTACCTCCAGTCGGGGCAGACAGACGACCAGCGCAAGACCGCGCTCGACCAGAGCATCGCCGAGTGCGAGGAACTCGCGAAGCAGACCGGCGTGACGCCGGCCGCGGGCCGCACCGAGCAGGCCGCGAAGACGGCAGGCGTCGGGGCGGTGGGCGGTGCGGCCGCCGGTGCGGTGGGCGGCGTGATCGGCGGAGCCCCGGGAATCGGTGCTGCGGCGGGGGCCGCGAGCGGCGCGATCTGGGGCTTGTTCTCCCAGGCGGTGAACTCGAACCAGCCCAATCCGGCCTTCGCCAACTTCGTCACCCAATGCCTCGCGCAGCGCGGCTACCAGCCCGTGGGCTGGCAGTGACCGCGGGACGCCGCGCCCGACCTCTCGCCCGCGCCGCGGTCCTCGCGCTCCTCGCCTCGTTTCTCGCGACCGCCGTCCCCGGGACGCCCCGCGCGGACGAACCACCCGTCGCCCCCGGCGAGGAGGGAGAACCGGTCGGCAAGGTCGTGCGCCTGCCGCGACAGGCCGGCCCGCACTGGTTCTGGGTCAGCGATTCGCTGCTCCACCGCGCGAGCCTGTTCGACGCGGATCGCGCGGCGATGCTCGGCACGATCACCGCCGGCACGCCGGGATCGGGCTTCATCGTCCTGCCGAACACCCCCGCCGACCGGCGGGCGATCTACGTGCCGGAGACCTACTTCTCGCGCGGCGTGCGCGGCGAGCGCACCGACGTCGTCACCGCCTACGACCCGGAGACCCTCGAGCCGACGGCCGAGTTCCCGATTCCCGCCAAGCGCGCCGAGTACTTCCCCGGCATCCACTCGAGCACGCTGACCGACGACGGGCGCTTTCTTGTGGTCTTCGACGTGGCGCCGGCGCAATCGATCACGGTCGTCGACACCGTGTCCGGCAAGGTCACTGCCGACCTGACGACGCCCGCCTGCAGCCTCGTCTATCCCGCCGGCCCGCGACGTTTCTTCATGCTCTGCGCGGACGGCGAGGCCCTGGTCGTCACCCTCGACGAGGCGGGCGCGGTCGCCTCGGAGAAGCGCTCCGGCGTCTTCTTCGACCCCGAGCGCGACCCGATGAGCGAGAAGGGCGCGCGCGTCGGCAACCAGTGGTTCTTCTCTTCGTTCGACGGCATCCTTCACTCGATCGACGCGTCCGGCGACGCTCCCCGCTTCGGGGAGACCTGGTCGCTGCTGTCCGACGCCGAGCGCAAGGAGGGCTGGCGCCCGGGCGGATCGCAGCACACGGCGGCCCACGCGGGTACGGGCCGGCTGTTCGTCGTCATGCACCGCGGTCGCGGCAGGGACACGCACAAGGAGGCCGGCTCCGAAGTCTGGGTCTACGACCTCGCGACCCGCACGCGCGTGCAGCGGATCGGGGTGAAGAACCCGCTCGTCGCCTTCGTGCGCTCGCAGGCCGGGCTCGGCGGCGGCGCCCTCGCGCGAAGCCTGTGGTGGACGCTCGAGAAGGTGCTCCCGAACCCGGGCGCGAACGGGCTGCTCGTGACGCAGGACGCGGAGCCGGTGCTGCTCGTGCTGTCGCTCATCCCGCCCGCGATCTCGGTGCACGACGCGCGCACCGGCGCGTTCCTGCGCGACGTCTCCGAGCCCGGGCTCGCGCTCGGCCTGCTCGCTCCTCCCTGATCGACGATGCCGTCGATCGACCCGGCGATCCAGGCGGCCCTGCGCGCGGCACTCGCACTGCTGCTCGCGCGAACGGCCGTCCACAAGCTGCGCGACCGCGGCGGCTTCCGCGACGCGGTCGCGGGCTACGACCTGCTTCCGGCAGCCGCCCTGCCCGCGGCCGTCCGCGCGCTTCCCGCGCTCGAACTCGCGGCCGCGGCCATGCTCGTCGTGCCGACCACGGCGCGGCCGGGCGCAGGGCTCGCGGCCTTCCTGCTCGCCCTCTACACCGTCGCGATCGCGCTTTCGCTCGCTCGCGGACGGCGCGACCTCGCCTGCGGATGCGGCGGACCCGCGGGGGAACTCTCGGTCTCGCCGGCGCTGCTCGTTCGCAACGGGATCCTGCTCGCGGTCGCCGCCGCCTGCGGCGCGACCGCGGCGACGCGGTCGCGGGGGTGGATCGACCTGCTCACGATCGCGGGC
>JAGWVP010000236.1 GCA_018970825.1 bacterium
CAGCGAGGTCGCCGATGAGAAGCGCGCATTCGATGCTGCTCGCCACCGCCTTGTCCGCCGGGTGGCTCGCCGGGCCCGCGTCGCCCGCGGCCGCGGCGGGAGTCGCGGAGTCGTGCCAGGCAGGCAAGCTCCGGCTCGCGGCGCGCGCGGTCCGCTGCACGACGCGCGCGCACGCGGCCGGGCTGGAGCACGGGAACGACGCGCGCCTCGCGACGGCGGTCGCGAGGTGCGAGGACGCGCGTGCGCAGGACTGGTCGCTCGTCGAGCAGGTCGCGAGGTCGCACGGTTCCGCCTGCCCGAGCGAGGAGGACTCCTTCTGGACGCGCCGCTCGGTGCAGGCGCTCGGCGCGCGGCTCGCGCTGGAAGCGGGCGAGCGCTTCGTCGACGGCACGACGGTCGTCCACGACCGACGCACGGGGCTCGCCTGGGAGCGCAAGCGCGCGGCCGACGGAGTCCCCGACCCGGGGGACCCTCGCGACGCCGACAATCTCTACTCGCCGCTCGAGTTGGCGGACGCGATGGCCGTCTCGTCGTGCATGCACGGCTTCTGCCGAGTCGACGGCGATCCCTCGTTCCGCCTCCCGACGCAGGACGAGCTCGAGACGCTGCGCGCCTCCGGCGTGCCCGGCTGCCGGCCGGGCACGCCCTGCCTCGACACCGCGCCCCCCGCCACGCCCGACGCCCGGACTTGGGCGCTCGATCCCCCGTCACTCGACGGCGCCTGCGGCGCAGGGGGGTTCGTCGCCGTGAGCTTCGCCCCGGCCCCCGAGAGCGTGGAGCCCCCGGACGGCGGACCCGCCGCCCTGCGGTTCGTCCGCCGGACGACGGCGGCCGAGGACGCGCGCCTCGATGCGCGCGTCGACGACACGGCAGCCTGCCGGGCCGCGCGCGTGCGGGCCGCCGGCGCGTTCGCGCGCTGCCTGCTGCGCGGGAGCGCCTCGGCGGCGGCCGCCACGGACCCGCAGGACGCGCGCCGCCGAGCCGCGCATGCCCTCGACACCTGCGGTCGGGTGCTCGACGAGGCGTGGACGGCAGCCGGGGACGCGGCCCGGGTGGCCGGAAGCGGTTGTCCGCGACGCGACTCCTCGGGAGTGCGCGACGTCGCGCAGCGCACGGCCGGCTGGCTCGGCCTCGTGACCGGGCCCCGCTTCCAGGACCCCGGCGACGGCACGATCCTCGACCGCAAGCTGTTCGTGCAGTGGGAGACGCGGGACGACGCCGACGGCGCGGCCGCGCCCGAAGACCCCCGCGACGCGGACAACTCGCTCGCCGACCGTCCGTGGAGCGTCGCGCTCGCGGCGCTGAACGAGCCGCCCTGCCTCGCCGGCCACTGCGACTGGGAGCCCGCGGCGTCGTGGCAACTCATGACCGTCGTCGACCGCTCCGCTCCCGGCTGCGGGCGCGGCGGCGCCTGCATCGCACCCGAACTCGGGCCGGCCGCCGCGGGCTGGTACGAGGGCTTCGACGAGTCCTTCGGCGCACCGCAGGAGATGGACATCTGCGGCATCGCCCTCGGCTGCGAGCTGGTCGACCTCTCGGGCGGGGCCTCGCCGCGCGACGGCTCGTCGCGCTTCGGACGCGCGATCCGCCGGCTGCGCGAGGAGCCTGCCGCTCGCTGATCCCGCCGATCGCGCGCCGCGGCGAGGCCGAGGCCGAATCCCGGCGCCGGGGCCCGCCCGTCCCGCCCGAGACTCAGCCCCGCGACGAGAGCGCGTCGCGCAGCGCCGTCCGCGCCCGGTCCCGGAGCGAAGCCGCGACCCCTTTCGGCCGGCGCGAGACGACGAGCTCGCCGTCGAGGCCCGCGCGCACGCAGCGCGCGCAGCGCCAGCGTCGCACCACCCGGCCCGAGGTCCGCGACGCCTGGCACACCGGGCAGCGATGCTCGTAGAGCCACGGCCGCGGCCGCGTCGCGGCCGACGTGCGGGGGTCGGGCATGCGGAGCCCGCGCGTCGCGGGATCGAGCCGGATCCGGGGCTCGAAGCCCGCCGCGCGCATGAGCGCCGCCCACTCGCGGCCGTGGGGTCGGGCGGACGGACCGAAGAGGTCCCACGCGACGATGTGCGCGACCTCGTGGCAGAGCACCTCGGCGATCGTCGCCTCGGGCGCCTCGGCCACCGCCGTCGCGAGCCGGATCCGCCGGCTGCGCGGCATCGCGCGGCCGATCGCGCGAACGAGGCGCGGGCTCAGTTCGATCGAGATCGTCTCCTCGAGGCCCGGGCGCGACCAGGACACGGCGAAGGACGCGACCATCGAGCGACAACGCGCGTGGAACTCCGCGTGGGCGTGGGCTCGGGCGTGCACGACGCACTCCCATTAGCGGATCGCGGGCGCCGAGGGAACGATGCCGACCGCTGGCCTCGGCCGTGCACCCCGGCTAGACCGACGCCCATGCCCGATCCGACCCGCGTCTCCTTCCCGCTCGACGAGTCGCGCATCCCGCGACGCTGGTACAACCTCGTCGCCGACCTGCCCTCGCCGCCGCCGCCCGTGCTCCACCCGGGCACCCACCGGCCGGTCGGCCCCGACGACCTCGCCCCGCTCTTCCCGATGTCGCTCATCCAGCAGGAGGTGACGACCGAGCGCGAGGTCGAGATCCCCGAGCCGGTGCGCGACATCTACCGGCAGTGGCGGCCCTCGCCGCTGCGACGCGCGCGCAGGCTCGAACAGGCGCTCGGGACCCCGGCGCGCATCTACTACAAATACGAGGGCGTCTCGCCCGCCGGCAGCCACAAGCCGAACACGGCGATCCCGCAGGCCTTCTACAACCGCGAGGCCGGCATCCGGAAGATCACGACCGAGACCGGCGCGGGACAGTGGGGCTCGTCGCTGTCGTGGGCGGGCGCGATCTTCGGGATCGACATCCAGGTCTTCATGGTGCGCGTGTCCTACGACCAGAAGCCCTATCGCCGGGCGCTCATGGAGACGTGGGGAGGACGCTGCATCCCGTCGCCGTCGCGCGAGACCGCGGCCGGGCGCGCGATCCTCGACCGCGACCCGAACCACCCGGGCAGCCTCGGCATCGCGATCTCGGAGGCGGTCGAGGTGGCGGCCTCCCGCGACGACACGAAGTACGCGCTCGGATCCGTGCTGAACCACGTGCTCATGCACCAGACGGTGGTCGGGCTCGAGGCGATGGCGCAGATGGAGTCGGCCGACGACTGGCCGGACGTGATCGTCGGCTGCACCGGCGGCGGCTCGAACTTCGCCGGCATCGCGTTTCCGTTCATCGGCGACGCCCTGCGCGGCGGGCGCAAGGTCCGCGTGATCGCGGTCGAGCCCGCGGCCTGCCCGTCGCTCACGCGCGGCCGCTACGCCTTCGACTTCGGCGACACGGCCCACCTCACCCCGCTCACGAAGATGCACACGCTCGGCTCGACCTTCACCCCGCCGGGCTTCCACGCGGGCGGGCTCCGCTACCACGGCATGGCGCCGCTCGTGAGCCACGCGAAGGAGCTCGGGCTGATCGAGGCCGTCGCCTACGAGCAGACGCGCTGCTTCGAAGCCGGCGTGCAGTTCGCGCGCGCCGAGGGCGTCGTACCCGCACCCGAGGCGAACCACGCGGTGCGCGGCGCGATCGACGAGGCGCTGCGCTGCCGAGAGGAGGGCGTCTCGCGCGCGATCCTGTTCAACCTCTGCGGTCACGGCCACTTCGACATGCAGGCGTACGCGGATTTCCTCGCCGGGCGGCTCACCGACCAGTCCTACGACGAGTCGGAGCTCGCCATGGCTCTCGCGGGCCTGCCCTCGGTCGCGGAGCCGGGCTGAGGGTCGACCGGCCGCGACGCACCGGCTCCGGCCCTCGCCGCGCACGGGCCCCCGGGGCGGGCCGAGGCCGCCCGGGCGCCCGATTGGCGCCCTCGGCTCCGGCTGCGGTAGTCGTGTCGGCATGCCGCGCCGAGACGATCGCCCGACCGCCCGCGTTGCCGCGAGGCGCCGTCGTCGGGTGCCCTGGTCGGCCGGGATCCTTCTCGCGGCCCTGCTGCTCCCGGTGCCGTCGGGAGGCGTCGAGCCCCCGCGGCGCAGGTCGCCGGGCCGTCCGGGCAGCGACGCGCCCACGATCGTCGACGTCGGGATGTGGCCGACGATCCTCTACAACCTCGACGTCGGCGCGAACTCCTTCTACCTCGCGGCCTACGTATGGTTCGTATGGAACGGGAACCTCGAACACGACCCCAGCGAGACGGTCGAGTTCACCAACAACGTCGAGAGCTGGGGCCTCACGAGGCGCAAGACCTACCCGCAGCCGATCCTCCTGCCCGACGGAAGGCACTACCAGTGCCTCCGGATCGAGGGGCGCTTCTTCCACGCCTTCAGCCTGAGCCGCTTTCCGCTCGAGAAGCACCGGCTCGTCCTGTCGATCGAGGACAACACCTATCCCTCGACCGAACTCGTCTACCGCTTCGATCGCGAGCAGTCCGGCCTCGACCCCGGGCTCGAGATCCCCGGCTGGGAGATCTACGACTGGAGGGCCCAGGTGTCCGAGAGGGCCCTCGGCTCGAACCTGGGCGACACGACGATCGGCACCAACCTGCTGTCCTTCTCCCGCGTCGACTTCGAGATCGACGTCGAGCGTCCCGCCAAGTTCTTCTACTGGAAGATGCTCCTCCCGGCCTCGATCGTCATGCTCGCGACCTGGATGGGACTCCTGCTCCATCCCGAGGAGCAGGCCGCGCGAGCCGCCATGGTCGGCACCGCCCTGCTGAGCGCCGTGTTCCTGCAGCAGAGCTACACGGCGTCCCTGCCGGAGACGAACCGGCTCGTGCTCATGGACCGCATCTACGTGGTGGTCTATGCGCTGCTCGTCGTGTCGCTGTTGCACGTCGTCTTCCAGGGAGCCCGGACCCGGCGCGGGGCGAACCACCATGCGACCGTTCGGACCGACCGGATCAGCGTGGCCTGCCAGGCGATCGCCTACCTCGGCTCGGTGTGGTGGCTCATCCGGACGGCACCGTGACGAGGAAGCCCGACCGCAGGAAGACCGCGACCACGTCGCGGAGGACCGCCGCGAGACGCGCGGCGAAGGGAGCCGGTGCGCGCGACGCGACCTTCCCGACGTCGGATCTCGACGCTCTGCAGGAGTCGCTGCGCGAGCTCCCGCGGGACCGCCCGAACGGCGTGCGCCTGCACCGGGCCGTCAGCTGGCTGCGCTGCGCGCGCGACCACGAGGGCGAGGACGACCTCCGCTTCATGGCGCTCTGGGTCGCGTTCAACGCCTGCTACGCGGGCGAGGAGGACGACCGCTCGGACCGATCGCTGCGAGAGCGACAGCGCTTCCGCAACTTCCTCGAGCGGCTCGTCGAGCACGACCGCGACCGCCGCCTCTACGACTGCCTCTGGAAGGAGTTCCCCGGGCCGGTGCGCCAGCTCGTCGACTCGCGCTACCTGTTCGTGCCGTTCTGGGAGTGCCAGCGCACGGGCTCGGGCAACTGGGAGAACCGGCTCCACCTCTCCGGCCTCGAGTACCGGCGGC
>JAGWVP010000237.1 GCA_018970825.1 bacterium
CGGATTCCGACCCTGTCCTGCGACCAGTCGAGCGCGGCGCACCCCGTCGCTGCGGCGGCGGCGAGTCCGGCCGCGACGAGCCCGCTCGCCGCCGTCGCGCAGGCGCGGCCCCTCCGCGAACGGTGCCGGTTCCTCGCAGATCGCTTGCTCATCGCCTCCTCCTCCGGTGCGCGACGGCCCCCGGTCCGCTCGCGGCACGGGGGGACGGGTCACCGCCGACATGCTCGCACACCAACCCGCACCCTTGCACGCCCGGGCGACGGGTGCCCCGGCCGCGGACCGGTCAGGCCCCGCGAGAACCGCCGCCGTCGCGCAGGCGGTACCCGCCGCGTCGCAGCCGGCGACGGACCTGCCACAACTGGCGGAACATCTCGCCGCCGTCGCGCAGCACGTCCACCCGGGACTCGTCGTGGTGCGAGAGCTCCACGGGAAAGCGCTCGACGACGAGGCCGTTGTCGAGCGCCGCCGCGAGGATCTCGAAGTCGAACCCGAAGCGGTCGATCGTCCGGACGGCGAAGAGAGCGCGGGCGGTCTCCGCGCGAAAGCACTTGAGCCCGCACTGGGAGTCGCGGAACGGCAGCCCCAGCACGGCGGCCGTGAGCAGCGACAGGGCCTGCCCCGAGAACCGGCGCAGCGCCCCGTAGCCGCGGCTCACTCCCGACTCCACGAGGTCGCGCGCACCGATCGCGACGTCGGCACGACGCTCGGCGAGAGCGGCGAGCATCGGACGCAGCGCCCCGAGATCGTACGGGCAATCGGCGTCCGTGAAGGCCACGTACGGCTGCGTCGCGGCCTCGATGCCCGCGTGCACCGCCGCTCCCTTGCCGCGGTTCTCCGGCAGGCGCACCACCCGGACCGGGACCGGCGATTCGAACTCCGAGGCGACCCGGGCCGTCGCGTCGCGGCTGCCGTCGTCGACGACGAGGATCTCGGCGCGACGCGCGAGGGTCGGCAGCTCGCGGGCCGCCGCGGCGAGCGTGAGCGGGAGCCGCGTCTCCTCGTCGCGCGCCGGCACGACCAGCGTGAGCCCGTCGACCGGGGGCGGCTCCGACGTCATCCCTCGCCCCGCTTCACGCCGAGGGTCGGCGAGGCCTTCTCCGCGCCACCGCCGCCGCGACGGACGGCGCCCGCCCCGAAGCGGCTCGCGATCGAGTCCAGGGCGCGGTCGAGTTCGCCCACCGGCTTCGGCTTCTCGAAGAGCGACATCTGCCCGCCAATCGACGCCGAGACGGGCCGGATCCCTGCGACGGCGACCCCGACCAGCCGAAGCGGCAGGGGAAGCCGCCCGCGCCCGAGCAGCGCGCAGGCGACCCGCCCGATCTCCCGTCCATCCTGGGTGGGAGCGTCGAGGGTCTCCTGCCGCGTGTGGAGCCGGTAGCGGCCCGGCCGGGCGAGCCGCTCGGAGGTCTTGAACTTCACGCGGACGACGCTCCCTGCAACGCCGTCCCGGCGCAGCCGTCGGGCGACCGCGTCGGCGTGGCCCACCAGCGCGTCGCGCAGCCGGTCGAGGTCCGAGACGTCGTCGGGAAAGGTGTTTTCCTCGCCGTAGGAGAGCGCCTCGCGCTCCGGTTCGACCTCGCGATCGTCCTCGCCCCGGGAGAGCGGCTGGAGGCGGGCGAGCAGCGGCAGGAGCGAGCGCGGCACCGCACCCCGCGGGCCGCGCGGGTCGGGACGCGCGAGGTCGATCGCCGCGAGGTCGCCGATCGTGACCAGGCCGATCCCGCGGAGACTCGCCTCGGTCACCTCGCCGACGCCCCAGAGCCGCGAGATCGGCAGCGGCGCGAGAAACGCCGCGACTTCTCCCGGGAGGACTTCCATCAGGCCGTCGGGCTTGGACAGGTCGCCCGCGATCTTCGCGGCCATCTTGACCGGCGCGATCCCGACCGAGACGGCGAGCCCCGTCTCGGATCGGACGGCGTCCTTCAGCCGACGCCCGATCTCGAGCGGCGTCCCGCCGAGCGCGCGAAGCCCGCGGGTCAGGTCGAGAAACGCCTCGTCGAGCGAGAGCGGCTCGACCTCGGGAGAGAAGCGCTCGAAGATCGACCGGATCCTGGCCGACTCGCGCGCGTAGCGCTTCATGTCGCCCGGCACGAGCACGGCGTCGGGGCAGCGGCGCAACGCCTCGACCGTCGGCTGCGCCGAGTGCACGCCGAAGGGCCTCGCCTCGTAGGAGGCCGCCGCGACGACCCCGCGCGGCGGCTGGCCGCCGACGATCACCGGGCGCCCGCGCAACTCCGGCCGGTCGCGCTGCTCGATGGACGCGAAGAAGGCGTCCATGTCGGCGTGCACGATGACCCGCGACGCCGTCCCCATCGCCCGGGAGCCTATCTCCCGCCGGCCCCCTCGCGCCATCCCCGCGGCACGGGGGCGCTCGCGGTCAGCGCGGGAGCCCGAGCAGCTGGTGGGCGATCACCTGGCGCTGGATCTCGGAGGTGCCGCCCATGATCGTGTCGGCGCGGGAGAAGAGCCAGAAGCGCTGCCAGCGCCCCTCCCAGTCGGCGCGCGGATCCTCCATGCCGAGCAGGCCCTCGGCACCGAGCACGTCCATCGTGAGCTCGCGCAGCCGCTGGGAGAGCTCGCTGCCGAAGAGCTTCTCGAGCGAGGTCTTGGGTCCGATCGGCTCGCCGCGCGTCTCGGCGGTCAGGCTCCGCGACCCGAGCAGGCGCATCACCTCGACGTCGGTCCAGGCGCGCGCGAGCCGCTCGCGCAGTCGCGGGTCGGCGTCGAGGCCGCGGCGCTTCGCGAGCGCGACCAGGTTCGAGAGGTCCTCGCTGATGTAGCCGTGGAACATGAACGCCCACATCGGGCCGCGCTCGTGGGCGAGGATGCCCATCGCGATCTTCCAGCCGTCGCCGGGCTTGCCGACCACGTTCGCGCGCGGCACGCGGACCTGGTCGAAGAAGACCTCGTTGAACTCGGCTTCCCCGGTCATCTGGCGCAGCGGACGCACGGTGATGCCGGGCTGCTTCATGTCGACGAGCAGCGCGGAGATCCCGGCGTGCTTCTTCGCCTCGGTGTCGGTGCGGGCGAGCAGGAAGCACCAGTCCGCGACCTCGGCGACGCTCGTCCAGACCTTCTGGCCGCTCACGACCCACTCGTCGCCTTCGAGGACGGCCCGCGTGCGGAGCCCGCCCAGGTCCGATCCCGCACCGGGCTCGGAGAAGCCCTGGCACCAGAGCTCGGACGAGGTGCGGATCGGCTCGAGGTAGCGTCGCTTCTGCTCCTCGGTGCCGTGCTCGATGATCGCGGGGCCCACGAGGTCGAGCCCGACGTGCCCGATCAGGCGCGGCGCGCGCGCGCGCAGCAGCTCGGTGTTGACCAGGATCCGCTCGGCGACCGTCGCGTCCCGCCCGCCCCACGCGGCCGGCCAGTCGAGCGCCACGTAACGACCTTCGGCGAGCTTCGCCTGCCAGCGGCGCGCCAGATCGCGGCGCTCGTCGGTCCAGGGCTCCTTCGGATGGCGGCTTCGCCACGCCTCGGGAAGGTTCCGGTCGAGCCAGGAGCGGAGCTCGTCGCGAAAGCGGCGCTCGTCGTCGGTCAGGTCGAAGTCCATGGGAATCCCCGGGAGGCGGGGCACGAAGCCCCGGGTCGGCTCGCGCTCCTCGTAGACCGCCGGGAGGGCCCGCCGCAAGGACGAGGAGGCGCGGGGCCGCGGCGGTCGCGGTTTGACCCGTCGGGCGGCACCGGGTAGCCGCGCCGCATGGGAGACGCGATCGACCTCGACTCGAAGCACCTGCACGCGCGCAAGCGCGAGGGCGTGCTCACCGTGCGCATCGACCGGCCCGACCGCCGCAACGCGCTCACGATCGAGATGTACCACGGCATCAAGAAGGCGTGCGTCGTCGCCGAGCGGGACCCCGAGATCGACGTGGTCGTCGTGACCGGCACCGGCGAGTGGTTCTGCGTCGGCGGCGAGATGGGCGGCCAGCACGAGGGCGGCGAGAAGCTCGACCGTTTCACCGACGGGATCGACCTCACGCCCTTCGTCCAGCTCGAGCGCTGCCCGAAGACGGTCGTCATGGCGATCAACGGCATGTGCCAGGGCGGCGGTCTCGTCATGACGCTCATGAGCGACGTCTCGATCGTCTCGGACCGCGCGCGCTTCCGCGTGCCCGAGCTGCTGCGCGGCGTCGCCGACTGCTACCTGGGAGCGCGGCTGGCGGCGCGGATCGGCGTCGCCCGCGCGAAGTACCTGCTGTTCACGGCGCAGTATTTCTCGGCTCGAGAAGCCTGGGACATGGGGCTCGTCTCGCGGGTCGTGCCGCACGAGGCGCTCGACGCCGCGGTCGACGACGCTGTGACCCAGATCCGCGCGACCGGGCCCGCGGCCCGCCGCGCGCTCAAGCGCGACATCAACCGCCACCTCCCCGCGATCGACTTCGGCATGTTCCAGGACTCGCTCGCGGGCGAGGAGTGCCGCGAGGGATTCCGCGCCTTCGTCGAGAAGCGCCCGCCGCGCTGGCCCGCGATCTGAGGCGCGCCCCGCGTCGACGCGACCGTGCCCCCGTCGCCCCGGTCCGGGACCGGGGGCACGGACCGCCGCCGGACGCGCTCCCGCGGGAGCCCTCCGGCAAGCCCGCCCGGGGGTCCGCGGCGTAGGCAAAGGCGGATCGCCTGTTATAAGGTTGCGCGCCCGCGATGCCGCGGTGCGCCCACACCCAGCCCCGGTCTCCGGGCGACGAGGTCCGAAGCGCGGTGAAGTCCACGAGAGCCAAGCAAGCCCCCGAGCCGGCCGCCCCGGCCGCGTCGGCGCCCACGATCGCCCCGACGCTCGACGACCCCCTCGCCCCTGCAGCCGCCGGCCGACCGGCCGACGCCCCGGCTCCGGGCCCCTACGACCTCGCGATGGAGGCCGGCCGCGAACTCCGCGAGCGGCCCTACACCGCCTCGGGCACGCTCGCGCGGCTCCGCCAGCACGCGAAGGACCGCATGACGGTCTGGGAGCGGATCGACGTCCTGAAGGACCCCGGCACGACCCCGACCGTGCTCTGGCAGAACTGGGGCAAGAACCTCGACGGCGCCTCGCTCGTGACGACGGTCGTCTCGATCCGGGGTCGCGAGGTCGCGCTCTACGGCCACGATTTCACGGTGCGCGCCGGCTCGATGGACGCGACCAACGGGCGCAAGCTCGCGAACCTGATCTATCTCGCGGGCGAGCGCGGCATGCCGCTCGTCGGCATGAACGACAGCGCCGGCGCCTACGTGCCGGCCGGCGTGGGCGGGCTCGACGGCTACGCCGAGGCCTTCACCGCGCTGCGCCGGATCTCCGGCGTCGCTCCGTCGATCATGTGCATGTTCGGCTTCAACGCGGGCGGAGGCTCCTACCTGCCGCGCCAGGGCAGCTTCGTGATCCAGCCCGCCGACACGTTCTTCGGGCTGACCGGACCCGGCGTCATCAAGAGCGTGCTCGGCGAGGACGTGACGCCCGACGACCTCGGCGGGCCCAAGGTCCACGGCGCGA
>JAGWVP010000238.1 GCA_018970825.1 bacterium
GGGGGACCAGTGGGGGCTCGTTCGCGACGAAGGCCGTCTCGGGACGGTCGCCGATGCGCTCGGTCGGGAGGCGGCGTGACGAGAGCATCTCCGTGAAGGCGACCGTGCGCGCGCCGGCAGGGAGGTAGGAGGCGACGGTCTGGCGCAGCGCGGTGTGCGAGAGCCCGACCATCGGTGCGGGGAAGACCGGAAAGTCGACCCGGAGCCCCCTCCCCGCGAGCCTGCTCCAGCGCTCCGAAGGGGGAGAGAAGCGGTCGGTCGCGTCGGCCGTGGAGCCGCGCGCGCGCGCTTCCACGTCGATCAGCGCGCCGGGGCGTCGGGGCCCGCGGTGCTGCGCGAAGAGCGCGATCCCGACCCGGTGGGAACGGTCGCGCGGGAGGACGTCGACTTGAACTTCGAAAGGAGGCTCTCGACGCCCTCGGGCGAGGCGGCCTTGTCGAGCCGTGCTCGCTGCTGGCGGTTGCGGCGCTCCGTCTCCTCGCCCCGCCGGATCGCGGCGTAGTGGTCGGTGAGCGAGCCGTGGATCTGCCCCGTCTGGATGTCGTAGGTGCTCGTGCCGCGGTCGACCAGGTTGTACGGATCGAGGGCAGGATCCCGGAGCGGCAGGCGAGTCGCGTCGTTCAGCGATTTGAACAGGCGCTGGTCGTGGGACGCCTTCGAGAACCGGGAGATCCCCATTCCGCGGTCGGGGTGGAGGACGACGTCGGGAGGCATGCGCCGCTTGCTCCGGGCCTCGGCGGGGCCGCTCGCAGCGGCGAGGAGGGCCGCGATCGCGAGAAGGATCGCGATCCCGGCGGGTCCGGGTCCGGACCGGTCGTGGCGGGCACGGCGGTGCATCACGGGTCACGATACCTCGACGCCGTCGCCGGCGCGACCCCTTCGATCCGCGGTCGGGGGCTGCCCCGACCCCGGGGCCGTTGCCCGTGCCGCTTCCGAATGGCAACACCCCCGGCATGATCCGGGTCTCCTGCGGCGGGTCGCGCCTCCCCGACGGCGCCGACGCCGCCCGGGAGGTCGCCCTGGGGGCGGGTCGCGGGCTCGGCCGGGACCGGGCGCGCGCGGCGATCTTCTTCGCCACCTCCGACCACGGGCCGGCTCTCGGTCGCTTCGAGACGGCCCTGCGCGCGGCGACGGGGGCAACGTCGATCGTCGGCTGCAGCGCCTCCGGCGTGGTGTGGCCCGGGGGCGAAGCCGAGCGCGGGCCCGCCGTCGCGGCGGTCGCGATCGCGGGCGACTTCGAGGTGCGGCGGTTCTTCGTGCCGTGCCTGCGGGGTCGCGCCGAGGAGGCCGGTCGCGAGATCGGTCGCGAGGCCGCGCTGCTCGAGAGCGGTCCGAAGTCGATCCTGCTGCTCGCCGACAGCTACGCGCTCGCTCCCGACGAACTGCTGGCCGGCATCGCGGCCCTCGCTCCCGACGCGGCCGTCGTGGGGGCCGGAGCCACCGAGTCGACGCAGACCGGGGAGACCAGGGTCGTGGCGGGCGGGCGCTGCTCGCCCAACGCGGTGGCGGGGCTCGCGATCGGCGGCATTCGGCTTCGGACCCGCGTGAGTTCGTCCTGCTCGATCGTGGGCGAGTGGCGGACGGTGACCGCGAGCGCGGGAAACCGGATTCTCGAACTCGACGGGAGGCCGGCGTTGCCGGCCTGGCTCGAATGTCTCCCGGGGAGCCTCCGCGACGAGATGCGCGACGGCCTTCGCGCGACGCTCGCCGCGCTGGCTCCGCCCGGCGACGCCGTGTCGCCGGTGGAGTCCCGCGTCGTACGCCCCATCCTCGGCGCGGACCCGCGCGACGACTCGATCCTGGTCGGTGACGAGGTGCTGCCCGGTACGCGCTTCGCGGTCGCCGTGCGCGATGCCGCCGTCGCTCGCGAGTCGCTCGACGCCGATCTCGAGCGCTTCCGCGAGGACGGCCCGGAGGTCGCCGGGGCGCTCTATTTCGCGGGGGCCGAGCGCGGCGAGTCCCTGTTCGGGCATCCCGACGTCGAGTCGGCCTACCTCGCCCGGGGACTCGGCGATACGCCGGCCGCCGGGCTGTTCTGCGGCGCGGAGTTCGCGCCGCTCGACGGTCGCAACCGCTTTCACCAGCATGCAGGCGTCCTGGTCGGCCTCGAACGAGGCTGAGCGACGCCGAGGGGGTCATCTTGCGCATCGTTCCGGTCCCGGTCCTGCAGGACAACTACAGCTGGCTCGTCGTCGACGAGGCCGAGCGCACCGCCGCGATCGTCGATTGCGCCGAGGTGCCGCCCGTCCTCGAAGCGGCTCGCGCGGAGGGCGTCCGGGTGACGGCGGTGCTCTCGACGCACCACCACTTCGACCACGTCGGCGGCAACGAGGAGCTCGCTCGCACGACGGCGGTGCGGGTCTACGGCAACGCCGACGACGCCTCGCGCATCCCGGCCCTGACCGACGGCGTGCGGTCGGGCGATCGCGTCCACCTCGGGAACTCGGTCGCCGAGGTCGTGTTCATCCCGGCCCACACGAGCGGACACATCGCCTACCACTTCGCGAAGGAGCGGGTCGTGTTCACCGGCGACACCCTGTTCGCGGCCGGCTGCGGCCGCCTCTTCGAGGGGGATCCCGGGCAGATGATGGCGTCCCTCGGTCGACTGGCGTCGCTCCCCGACGACACGCGCGTCTACTGCGGTCACGAGTACACGGTGCGCAACCTCGAGTTCGCGGCGATGCTCGAGCCCGGCAACCGGGCGATCGCCGACAAGCTCGCCTGGGCGCGCGCCTGCCGCGCCGAGGGGCGTCCGACCGTCCCGACGACGCTCGCCTCGGAGCGTGCGACGAACCCCTTCCTGCGCTGGTCGAGCCCGGAACTGCGCGCGTCGGTCCGGGAGCGCTGTCCCGAAGCGGGCGACGACGACCTCGCGATCTTCGCCTGCACGAGACGCCTCAAGGACTCGTTTTGAGCGTCTCCCCGCCTCGCGTCGACGGACCGGGTGCCGTCGCACGGATCCCTGCGGGGGCGCGGGTCCTGCTGCCGCACGGGTGCATCGAGCCGCACTCGGTCTTCGACGCGATCGGAGCCTCGACGGGAGATCCGACCCGCCCGCCGCGCCTCTACGCGGGACTCCATTTCGGCTCGTACGGCTTCCTGGGCGATCGTCGGGACGACGCCGAGCCGGCATTCGGCGGACTCTCCGCGGGATGGCGATTCGTCACCTGGCAGGTCGGCCCGGCGATCCGCCGGGCGATGTCCCGCGGGCGGATCGGCTTCCTGCCGGCGCGTTTCCGGGACCTGCCGCGGCTCTTCGGGACCGGCGGCCCGCTCGCCGCCGAGGTCGTCGTGCTCCAGTGCGCGCCCCCGCGCGGCGACGTCGTGAACCTCGGCATCTCCTGCTCGATCTTCCCGGCCGCGATCGAGGCGGCGAAGCTCGTCGTGGCGGAGATCCATCCCGACATGCCCTGGACGCGGGGCTCGACCGAGATCCCGCTGTCGCGGATCGGCCTCGTGACCGACGCGACCCGACCGCTCTGCACGCTCGCCCGCTCGGAGCCAGACGACGTCGACCGGGCGATCGTCGAATGCGTCCTCGGACTCGTGCCGGAGGGCGCCTGGGTCCAGCTCGGCGTCGGCGCGGTCCCCGACTGCATCCTCGCGCGGCTCGCGGACGTGCCGGGGGTCCGGCTCCACTCCGGCATGCTGACGGACGGGCTCGTCGACTTCCTCGACCGGGCCGGGCCCGGGACCCGCGTCGTGACCGGCGAGCTCGAGGGTTCGCTCGACCTCTACCGGCGGGCCGCGTCGGATCCGCGCGTCGAGCTCCGGGCCACGACGCTCATCCACGACGTTCCGCACCTGGGATCGCTCGAGCGCTTCGTCTCGATCAACTCGGCGCTCGAGGTCGATCTTTCCGGGCAGGTGAACGGAGAGGCGATCGACGGCGTGCAGGTGAGCGGGGTCGGGGGGAGTCTGGATTTCGTCGAAGCCGCCCGGTACTCGCCGGGCGGCATGTCGATCGTCGCACTCCGTTCGACCGCGCGCGGGCGGTCGCGCATCGTGGCCCGGCTCGCCGAGGGGACTCCGGTCTCGGTCCCGCGGTTCGCGGTCGACGTGGTGGTCACCGAACACGGGGTCGCGCGCCTCGCGGGTCTCGACCTCGAACAGCGGGCGCGGGCGCTGGTCGGGATCGCGGCCCCGGAGGCGAGGCGTGATCTCGCGGAAGCCTTCGAGCGGAGGTCGCGGGGCGGTTCGCCCCGGGAGGGAAGAGATGCCTGAGATCGAGCTGACCCGGAAGGACGGCGTCGCGACGCTGCTCGTGAATCGCGCCGAGCGCCGCAACGCGCTCTCCTCGCCGATGATGGCCGAGATGGCCCGCCTGGTCGCCGAGGTCGATCGGGACGAGTCGGTTCGCGTGCTGGTGCTGACGGGGGCCGGCAAGGTCTTCTGCTCCGGGCTCGACCTGGGAGCGATGGGCCTGACCCCGGGCGAGCCCGCGCTCGAGCGGGAACTCGTCGACCGTGTGCTCCTGCCGCTCGACCGCCTCTCGAAGCCGACCATCGCGGCGATGAACGGCGACGCGTTGGCCGGAGGTCTCGAGCTCGGACTGCACTGCGACGTGCGGCTCGCGGTGCCGACGGCCCGTTTCGGGATGCCGGTCGCGAAGATCGGCATCGTCGTGCCCTACCCGCTCCTGTTGAAGCTGGTCGACCTGGTCGGGCCGGCGACGACGAGCGAACTCCTGTTCACCGGCGAGCCGATGTCGGCGGACCGTGCGTACTCGCTCGCGATGGTGAATCGGCTGGTCGCACCGGAGTCGCTGCTCGAGGAGGCGCACCGGATGGCTGCGACGATCGCGGGCAACGCGCCCCTGGCCGTGCGCGCGATGAAGCGGGCGATTCTCGCCGGCCGCTCGCAGCGGCAGTGGGATCCTCCGGAGGAGGTTCGTCGGCTCTACGACGAGGCGCGCTCGAGCGAGGACGCGCGCGAGGGCATCGCCGCGATCAACGAGAAGCGGCGCCCGGCGTTTCGCGGCAAGTGAGCCTCCGCGCCCGGCGGGCGGCTCGGGCGGTGGTCGCGGCCGCGGACACCGCCGCGAAGGCCTCGGGTTCGCCCGGCGTCAAGCGGGCGCGAGGAGGGCGCTCAGGTCCCCGGGGTTCGTGACCGGGGCTGCGCAGGCGAGTCCGCGACAGACCCACGCGGCGGGGCGACCGCCGACGGTGGACTTTCCGACGAGAGCCTCGGGTGCGGACTCCGCGTGCGCCGGGTCGAGAAGCAGGGTCTCGCGTCCGGGCTCCCACGTCGCGTGCGCGGCCGCGAGGAGCGCGCGCGTGGCAGGGTCGTCCAGGGCACCTGCGATCACGACCTCGGCCGGTCCGCGGATCTCGTCGTCGAGGACGGCGAGCATGTGCGCCATGCCGAAGGGCTGTCGCGCGAGGAGCGCGCCGAAGGTCCGGAGCACTTCGCCCGCGGCCTCGGTCCAGCGGCGCTCTCCGGTGATGCGTCCGA
>JAGWVP010000239.1 GCA_018970825.1 bacterium
CTCGTCGAGGGCGAGCTCATCTTCCCCGGGCAGGCGCACCGCATCGACGCGTCGCTCTACCGCCAGACGTTCGAGGTCGCCCAGCTCCTCGCGGAGGTCGTCCGCGCGATCGCCGCGGTCGTCCCGAAGGTGAAGGTCGTCGGCGTCATCGGCAACCACGGCGCCATCGGCGGGCCGTTCCGGCGGGAGTCGCACCCCGAGACGAACGCCGACGCGATGGCCTACAACGTCGCCCGGATGCTCGTCGCGGCCGAGCCGCGCATCGAGTGGGAGGAGACGTTCGTGATGGGCGAGCGGGCGTGGTTCGCGGTCGACGAGGTCCGCGGCCGCAAGTGGTTCCTCTTCCACGGCGACCAGGTGAAGTCGGCCTCGTTCGGCATCCCCTGGTACGGCTTCCACAAGCGCCTCCTCGGCTGGGCGACGTCGCTCGCCCCGTTCGACTACGCCGCGTCCGGCCACTGGCACACCGCGGTCCGGATGCAGGTGAACGCGATCACCCACTGGGGCGCCGGGTCGACGGAGAGCGCCAACACGTTCGCGCAGGAGGTCCTCGCCTCGGGCGGGCAGGAGCCGAGCCAGTGGCTCCTCTTCCAGGGCGACGACGGCATCACGTCGGAGTGGCTCATCCGGGTCGCCGAGGCGTAATCGTCGGGCACCGCCCGCCCCACGGCTATAGCGACCGACCCCGCCCGCGCACGCACGCGAGGGAGGCCGCCGGCCCAGCACGCTCCGCCGCCCGCCCGCGCCGGAGCACCGTCCGGCCGACCGCACCATTGACGGGTGACCGCCACGCCCATCATCGACGTGCAGCGAGCGGGGGCCGGGTTCTCCTCCTCGGTCCCCGCCGCCGCGTTCTGTGCAGCGTGACGACGTCGCGCGGCTCCGCGCCGAGGCCGATCGCATCCGCGCTGCGCTGGAGGACCCGGAGTTGACGACGGTCGAGCGCCACGAGCTCCAGGACGGTCTCGCGCGGATCGAGAAGCGGCTCGAGCGGGTCGAGGACCGCCTGCTCAAGCTCGAGGAGAGCACGAACCAGATGCGCGGCGCCGCGGCGCTCGCGAAGGTCGCGCTCGGGCTCGTCGGCTTCAACACGATCGCGATCCTCGTCGTCGTCATCGGCAACGCCGCCCGATGAGCATCCTCGTCCCGCAGCTCGGGCGCGGCTCCGACTACCCCGGCAACTGCGGCCCGGCCTCCGTCGCCGAGGCGCTCCGCTGGGCGACCGACCACGACGTCGCTCCCCTCCCCGACGACGTCCGGCGCGCGATGCGCGACCTCGTCGGCGGCACGACGATGGACGAGCACCCCCGCGGCTACAACGCGTTCGCCGACGAGGCCGAGGCGAAGGGCTGGACGCTCCCGCCGATGGACTACCGCGGGACCGCGCCGTTCGCCGACGTCGTCCGGGCGCTCCGAGCGGGCCGGGCGGTGACCATCGCCATCGACTACGGCCGCCTGCCGCAGCGGTTCCGGTGCGCCGACTTCGACGGGCTCCACAGCATCTTCGTCTCGCAGATCCGCACGATGGGCAAGGTCCGCGAGGTGAAGGTCTGGG
This sequence comes from bacterium, assembly GCA_018970825.1. GTDB lineage: Bacteria > Desulfobacterota > Binatia > UBA12015 > UBA12015 > REEB422. Next base: position 1,556 of record JAGWVP010000239.1, read on the forward strand.
ACCCGCTCGCCGACGGCCGCCGGCCCGGCATCCCGCGCGGCCCGCAGTGGTACCCGCTGCCGGTCCTCGCCGACGCCGCCGCGGGCGCCGCCCGGCCGAAGTTCGCGATCTTCAACGTCGTCCGCCCCGGGCTCATGCACCCGGTCGACCCGGTCCACCCCCACCCCGACGCGGTCGCGGTCGCGGGCGTCCTGCGCCCGGCCGCATGACCCGTGCGCTCGCCGTGGCGGCGCTCGTGGCGCTCGTCCTCGGCTGGGTCCTCCTCCCCCGCCGCCCAGCGGTCGAGGCGCCGGACGTGGCGCAGGACATGGGCGACTTCGGCCCCGTCCCCGACGGCTACCGCATCGGACGCACGAACCACTTCATCCACTAGGAGGCCACGATGACCGACGACCTCACCCCGACCGAGCCGACCCTGTGGGGCCGCCAGCCGGTCTACATCCTCGCCGTCATCCAGGCGGCGCTCGCCCTCGCGGTCGGCTTCGGGCTCCAGCTCTCCGGCGACCAGGTCGCGCTCGTGATGGCGCTGTCGACCGCGGTGATCGCGCTCATCACAAACCGCCACGTCACGCCGAACGCGTGGCTCAAGGACTGACGCTGGGCGAGGCGCTCGCGTACGCCGTCCTCGTCCTCCCCGGGCTCATCATCGCGGCGCTCGTCGTCCGCTACCTCATGGACCGCCGCTAGTGGGCAACGAGCGCGGGCTCGCGACCGTGATGCGCCGCCCGGTGATGCCGCACCGGGAGACGATCCACGCGGTCGAGGCCGAGGACGACACGTGGGCGTGCCGGGCGAACGCGTGCGGCTTCGTAACCGACGACCTCACCGAGGTCGCCCGCCACGTCGCGGAGCGCCAGTTCGAGGTCGCGCAATGGCAACCGAAGGAGGCAGCATGACCGAGCAGGTGATGCCCGGCCGCAACGGCGGGACGCTCCGCCGCGGCGGGGGCGCGATGGCCCCGAAGCTCGCGCTCGAGATCAAGCAGATGCTCCGCGAGGGGAGCGTCGAGGCCGCGCAGGTCCTCATCGAGAAGGCGCGCGGCGGCAACATCAAGGCGATTGAGGTCGTCCTCGCGTACGGCATCGGCAAGCCGACCGAGCGGGTCGAGGTGTCGGGCCCCGAGGGCGGGCCGATCGAGTTCGTCGCCGGGCTCGACGACCACGAGAAGCGCGCGCTCCGCGAGGCGATCCGCGCCCACCTCGCCGCCGTCCCCGCCGAGTGACGCTCGCCCTCGCCGGGCTCGACCCGGCGCGCCTCCGCGCCATCGACGCCGCGCTCGGCTGGCTCCCCGAGCCGCACCAGTCCCCGCCCGCCGGCGACTGGACGTACTGGCTCTTCGTCGCGGGCCGCGGCGCGGGCAAGACCGACGCGGGCGCCCACTACGTCACGAAGCACGTGAACGGACCCGCCTGCCTCCCGGGCCCAGTCCCCCACCGCGTCGCGATCGCCGCCCCGACGCTCGGCGACGCCCGCCACACGTGCGTGAAGGGCGATTCCGGCCTCCTCTCCCACGACCGGGATGCCCGCTTCGTCCTCATGGACGGCGAGGTCGTGTGGCAGAACGGCAGCCTCGGGCGCATCTTCGGCGCATTCACCCCCGAGGACGTCGAGCGCTGGCGCGGTCCGCAGCACTGCCTCGTGTGGGCCGACGAGCTCGCCGCGTGGCGCTACCTCGACGAATGCTGGGACATGATGCGCTTCGGCCTCCGGCTCGGCGCCCACCCGCGCGTCGTGGTCACGACGACCGGCAAGCCGCGCAAGCTGCTCAAGACGCTCATGGCGCGCGCCGACGCGGTCGTCACCCGGGCGACGACGAACGACAACCCCCACCTCGCCCAGGGCGTGCGCGACGCGCTGTACGACCTCTACCGCGGCACGCGGCTCGAGCGGCAGGAGCTCGGCGGCGACATCGTCGAGGACGTCGAGGGCGCGATGTGGAGCCGCGAGCAGCTAGCCCGCATCCCCTACCCGGTCCACTCGACCGCCGAGGGCGAGGTGCCCGCGATGCGCCGCATCGTCGTCGCCATCGACCCCGCGGTCACGAGCCGCGCCGATTCCGACGAGACCGGCATCGTCGTCGCGGGACTCGGCATCGACGGCTACGCGTACGTCCTCGCGGACGAGTCGTGCCGGGCGACGCCGCACGGCTGGGCGAGCGCGGCGGTGAAGGCGTACCACAAGTGGCGCGCCGACCGGATCGTTGCGGAAACGAACAACGGCGGGGAGATGGTGAAGCTCACGATCGCGACGGTCGACCCGGCGGTGCCGGTCAAGGAGGTCCACGCGAGCCAGGGCAAGCGCACCCGCGCCGAGCCGGTCGCCGCGAAGTACGAGCAGGGCCGCGTCCGCCACCCGGTCCCGCTCCCCGGACTCGAGGAGCAGATGCTCACCTGGGACCCCGCCCGCGACGACGGCTCGCCCGACCGCGTCGACGCGCTCGTGTGGGCGATCACCGAGCTCATGCTCGGCGCGAACGTGTGGGGCGCCCACAACAGCATGTCGAGCGTCGCGTGAGCGCGAGCAACAAGGCGTTCGCCGTGTTCGCGGTGAGCCTCGTCGTCGGCCTCGGCCTCGCGTGGCTCCCGCTCGGCGTGCTGGGCCTGTCGGCCGTCGCCCTTACACTGTCCCTTGCACTGGCGCGGCAGGGCCGCGGCGACGAGGCGTAGCCCGTGGATATCGCGTCGCTCCTCTTCCCGACCCGCCCCGCCGCGAAGGCGCAGACCGGCATCGGCTCGGTCTTCATGCAGTCGCACCCGCCCATCACCGCGCTCACCCGCACGCCCCAGCAGACGGCGCGCGAGGCGCAGCAGATCGGCGCCTCCGACGCGACGATCCGGGCCGCCGAGCGGGTCATCGCGAGCCGTTTCTCGACCGCGGGCTGGGAGCTCGAGGACCGCGACGGGGTGACCGTCGGCGAGGGGCCGGACGACAACTCGGAGCCGGGCTACCTCGCGATCCGCGACCTCCTCCGCCGGCCGTACAACCCGCAGGCGGGCGACCCGCAGACGCAGACGCCCCGGACGTGGGCGCAGCTCACCTCGCTCACGTGCCGCCACATGGGCCTCTGCGGCGTCGCGTTCTGGTACCTCGACCAGGCCGAGGCGCTCGCGGGCACGCCGCTCTCGATCCTGTACATCAACCCGGCCCGGATGACCCCCGTCCTCGACCGCGCGGGCGCGCTCACCGGCTGGGTCCTCGACAAGGACAAGCCGAACGGCGACGTCCCCCTCGAGGTCGAGCGCGTCATCCCCTTCTACCTCGAGCCGCCCGACGAGGGCGTCTGGCCGCACGGGCTCGTCGAGAGCGCGATCGCGAAGAGCGAGGTCTCCCGCCTCGCCGACCGGCACGTCTCGATGACGCTTGCCGCCGGTGGCCGCCTGTCGGGGATCATGTCGCCCAAGGAGGGCTTCCTCGACGACGCGGTCTACCACCAGCTCGTGCGCGACATCCGCACGATCGCGGAAGCCCCCGACGCGGCGAAGCGGATGCTCATCCTCCGCGGCCCGGTCGAGTACACGCAGTCGTCGGCGAGCCTGTCGGACCTCGACCTCGTCGCGCTCTCCCACCTCACCCGCGAGGACAAGCTCGCGCTGTGGGGCGTCCCCCACTCCATCCTCGGCCTGCCGACCCCGGGCGGGCTCGGTGGCGGCACGTCGAAGGACGCCGACGAGGCGATCTTCTGGCAGAACGCGGTCGGACCGCGCCTCCGCGCGTTCGCCGAGACGCTCCAGACGCTCCTCCTCGACCGCTACGCCGCGCTCGGCCTGCCGGTCGAGATCGAGTTCGAGGAGCCCGAGTTCGACGACCGGATGCCGCAGTTCGACATGGCCGCGAAGTCGATGGTCATCCCGATGACGACGAAGGAGCGGCGCGACCTCCTCGGGCTCGACCC
>JAGWVP010000240.1 GCA_018970825.1 bacterium
CGCGCCGACCGGGTGTTCGTGCGCTACGACGGCGGCCACGTCGGTCTCCCCGATTCGGCGGGGGACCTCGACATCGGCGACCTGTGCGGCTCGGTGCCGATCTGGCGACGCATCCTCGGGCTGATCGGATACATGGAGGCGAGTTTCCCCGACGGGACCTACGGCGTGCGCCTGCCCGCCTTCCGCGGCGACTTCGTCGAGCGCGACCTGCCCTCGCCGAGCCTCGCGCGGCCGGGAGGCGAGATTCCCACCCGGCGCGTCGCCGTCTACCTGCCGCCGCGCTTCGTCGACGGCGGCGACGACACCTTTCCGGTCGTCTACTTCCTCGGCGGCTACGGACAGAAGCCAAAGGATTTCGCACCGCTGCGCGAACTGCTCGACGTCCTGACCGCCGCCGGGGACGTTCAGAACATGATCTTCGTCTTCCTGCCCGGGCGCGGCGGCGTCCGCGGCTCGTTCTACGCCGACCAGGCGATCCCCGAGACGCAGGTGCCGGGGATCGAGACGCCGACGAGCGGCCGCTACCAGGCGTCCATCCTCGACGACCTGCTCCCGGCGATCGAGGCGGACATCCTCGAGGGGCGCGTCCGGCGCTGAGCCCCCGCGCCGGCGCGGGCGCCTCGTGCTTCAGAACGGCAGCGCGTGGTCCTCGCCGGCCCAGCGCTCGCACTCCGGGGGCACGATCTCGACCGCGATGCCGATCGCCCGGGCCGCCTCGAGCACGGTGCACCCGACGTGGTCCCCGATCCGCGGGCTCACGTTGAAGAGCGCGTTGTCGTTGCCCGGGGCGGCGGCGGCGACGTCGGGATATCCTGCCTCGGGGGCGATCAGGTAGCCGAGCTGGTCGTTCGCGAGCCCGAAGGTGAATCCCTCCATGTCGGCCGGGATCGCCTGCCGTGCGAGAAGGTGGATCGCGGGGTAGCCCTCGCCGGGCAGGGCGGCGAAGAACAGGTCGCCCACCCGCGCCGCCCCGACGAGCGTGCCGATCTCGTCCCCGTCGAGCCACGGCGGCCGGTCGGCTCGCAGGATGAGCGAGCCCAGGAACTGGAGCGTGAGGAAGGGGTTGCCGTAGCGCTCGCGCAGGAAGAGCCATGCGGAGTCGATGTCCGTGCCGGAGCGGCGCCGAGCCGAGGCGACCGCGCGCAGCGCGCGCTCCTCGACGCGGGCGGCGTAGCCCGCGAGCTTCTCCTCGTCGCCGTCGCCCGGGACGTCGCCGTCGCGCGGCTGCGTTCGGCCCACGTCGGCGACCATGACGACCGCGGTCGGGACGCCGAGCGCACGCTCGAGCCCGGCCGCGACCGGCCCCGGCCAGTCGGCCGAGATCTTCGTGTTGCCCGAGCCCATGACGGTCGCGTGTGCGGCGTAGTTGAGCATCGCGGCGATCGGCCGCGCCGGGTCGCCGCCGGGCTCGACCGCGAGCAGCATGCGCAGTTCTCCGTCGACGACGTCGTTCGGCGGCACCCGGAACTGGCTGTTCAGGAGATCGGTCGCGTCCTCGGTTCCGACCCAGAGTTCGGCCGGGCGACGGGTCTCCCAGGCCTCGACGACGGCGGCGACCACCTGGTCGCGGACGAAGGCGAGGTAGGTGTCCGGCACGCCGCCCCAGACGCCGACCGCGTCGGGCCCGGCGTGACTGTGGTCCGAGGACGTGAAGACTCCCTCGCGGGGAATCGCACCGCCGGTCGCCTCCTCGATCGCCTTCGCGGCGTCGATGAGGCCGAACGGGCCGCCGCGGTAGGTCGCGAACATCCCCTGCGTCTCGTTCTCGACGAAGGCGACGCCGCGCCGGCCGTCGTGGATCACCATCGCCCGCACCGCGATCGGCGCCAGCACCCCGGTCGACAGGCGAGTCGGGCCGATGCCGTAGCCCCCGAGGAAGACGCGCCCGTCGGGTGGCGCGGTCGTCGGGTCGGGCGTGATGTCGCGGCGTGCGCTGCCGACTTCGAGCCGCGGCACCGGGGGCGAGGCGGCGTCGTCGCAACCGACCGCGCCGAGCGCCGCCGCGAGTGCGGCCGCCGCGGCGAACGCCCGCGCCCCCCCGCCGCGTGCACCATCCCGCCACGCCCTCGTCGCCGTCCCTCGCTCGTCCTTCATCGGCCCGGCCTCCCGTCGGCGCGCGCTCAGGGCGTCGCCGTTCTCCACTGCGCGAGTCTCCCGCGCAGCCGGTCGAGCGTCCCCGCGAACTCGGGCCGCGCCGAGAGGTCGTCCATCTCGTCCGGGTCCGTCGCGAGGTCGTAGAGCAGCTCCTGTCCGCTCTCGAACGCGACGTACTTCCAGTCGCCCTCGCGCACGAGCTGCCACTTCCAGATCTCGTGCAGTGCATCCCAGATCTCGGCATAGGCGACCCGGCGCAGCGGCGGGCGACCCACGAGCGCCGGCAGCATGTCGACGCCCTCGGTACCGGGGTCGCGCGGCAGCCCCGCCAGCGAGCGGATCGTCGCGGTCACGTCGACGCTCACCATCGGCGAGCCCACGACGCTGCCGGCCGGGATCACCCCGGGCCAGCGCACGACCGCGGGCACCCGGGCCGACTCCTCGAACCAGACCGACTTCGAGGCGACGTCGTCCTCGGGGCCGTGGCTGCCGGCCATCTGGCCGTTGTCGGAGAGGAAGAAGACGACCGTGTTGCGGTCGAGCCCGAGATCGCGCATGCGCGCGAACAAGCGCCCGAGGTCGTCGTCGAGCATCGAGATCGTCGAGTAGTAGCCGGTCCAGTCGAAGCCCTCGGTGAGCGGCAGTCCCTCGGGCCACAAGGGCGGCGGCGCGATGTCCGGCAGCGCGTAGGGAAAACGCGGGTCGTGCCGCAGGGGGTCGTGCGGCGCGGTGGTCGCGAGCCACAGGAACCAGCGGTCGCTGCGGTGGCGCTCCATCCAGTCCGCGGCCGCGTCGACGAGGATCTGGTTCGTGAGCCCGGGCAGCACCTCGGGCGTGCCGTTCACCATCAGGGTCGCGCCCTCGTGAGGTGCGCCGAGCTTCGGGATCCACACCGGCACGTCGCGGAAGTCCCACAGCCGGGGGTCGCCGCCCAGGTGGGCCTTGCCGACGAATCCCGTCACGTAGCCGGCGCGGTTCAGGTCCGTCGCGATCGTCGGCGTGCCGGTCGCGAGGTCGGACACCGGCAGGCCGAAGAAGGTGATGCCCGGGGCCGTGTGCTCGGGGTCGTTCGCGAGGTTGCTCGTGACCCCGTTTCCTCGCTGGTGGCCGTAGCGCCCGGTGAGCAGGGCCGCGCGGCTCGGACAGCACTGGGGAGTCGCGACGTAGAAGTTCCGCAGGCGCGCCCCCTCGGCGGCGAAGCGGTCGAGGTTCGGGGTGCGCAACGAGGAATTGCCTTCGAAGCCGACGCCGTCGGGCCGCTGGTCGTCGGTCAGGACGACGAGCACGTTCGGCCTCCCCTGCGGCACCGGCACCCGCCGCAGGAGCGTCTCGCCGACCGTGCCGGCCCCGCGGATCGGGATCCGCTGCGCCCGGGCGGACGCCGGGCGCCCGAGCGTCGCGACCGCGACGAGCACGGCCGTGGCGAGAACCGACGGGAAACGGGGGCGGATCATGGAGGCGTGCTCGGGCCGCCGGGCGGCGCCCATCGATGCGACGAGGGCGCCCCCGTCGTCAAGACCCGGCCGTCGGCCGGGAGACGTCGTCACCCGTCGAAGCGCGGGCGCCCGGCGGCGATTCGACCCGGACCTCGTAGCGCGCGCGCAATTCCGCGAGGCGCTCCCGCAACCGGCGCTCCTGCCCGAGGCGCCGCAGCGCGAGCGCCGCGCGAGACCGCACCGACTCCGGCCGGGCCGGCGCGGGCCCCGAGGCTTCGGCCAGCCGGACCAGGTGCAGGCCGAAGGGCGTCGCCAGCGGACCCGCCCATGCGCCTCGCGGCAGGACCGCCACCCGGTCCGCGAATCCGGCGCCGAACGCGCGGTCGACCGCGGCAGGCGATCCCGCGAAGGTCGAGCCGGACGGAAACGGATCGCCGGGGGAAGGCAATCGCCCCGCGTCGGGTCGCTTCCCCCCCGGCACGTCGCCGCCCGCGGTGTCGGCCGGCCCGGCCGCGACCAGGCGTTCGAGCATCGCGGCCGCGTCGGACGCGAGCGCCGCCCCGCGGCGGTCGCGGGAGAGGAACACATGCTCGAAACGCAGGCGTCCGGGGCGCTCGAAGCGCGAGCGCTGCGCCCAGGCCCATGCGTCGATCTCCCCGTCGTCGGGCGACCGCCCCGATCCCTGCGCGGCGAGCGCGAGCCGCGCCGCCTCGACCAGGTAGCGCCGGAGGACGAGATCGGTGCGCGCCACCCCCCGTGCAGCGGCGACCGGGTCCACGTCCGCAGCCTCGGCCTCGCCTGCGATTCCCGACGACAACGCCTTCCGCAGCGCCTCGACGCGGCGGCGGACGACCGGGTCGCCCTCGCCCTCGAGCAGGGCCCGACCTTCGCGCCAGAGCACCTCCTCGTCGACCAGCAGGGAGACGAGAGTCTCGTCCGGAGGTGGCGGGAGCGCGGGGCCGGACTCGCGCAGACGGGCCGCGCGCAGCCGTTCGATCGCGTCGCGCGTGACGACGATCGTCGGACGCTCCGCCGGCACCGAACCCGATCGCGCCGCGGCGAGGAGCGCGAGCGCGGTCGCGATCCCGGCGACGAGCAGACGCCACTCGGGGAAGCGAGTCGCGACCGTCACGAGCCCCGCGGCGAGAGCCGCGCCCCGTCGACGCGCCACCGCCGCTCGTGCGCCGCGCGGTACACCCCGCTCTCGAGCGACAATCGCACCGCGTGATCGACGCCGTCGGTGCCCGGCACGGGGAGCCCGCGCCCGTCGACGCGCAGGACCGCCGAGCCGTCGGCCGCGCTCTCGATCGAGAACTCCGCCGCGTCCGTGGCCGCTCGCCAGCGCCGACCGCCCGGACCGATCGCCTCCTCGACCCATGCTCCGGGCGGCACGTCGAGCGAGAGCAGGTCGCGGGCGTCGCTCGCCCGCAGCCGCAGCGGCGCGACCGGGGGCGCGAGCGCGCCCGGCAACGCCCCGATCGCGATCGCGAGCCCCGCCTCGCCCCGGGCCGCGTCGATCGAGCCCTCGACCGACGAGATGCCGTCGGGGCGCACCCAGACCGGCGAACTCCATGCGCGCTCGCGGACCGTCGCCTCCGCGAACCCGTCTCCCGAGGTGTCGAGGCAGCAGTCCCTCCAGGACTCTCCCGCCCGCGCGGCCTCCGCCGCGCAGGCCGACGACAGCGGGTCGACGCCGTGCTCGCGGCACACCCGCGTGCTCCAGCGACAGGTCGGGTTTTCGAGCAGGCGCACGTAGTAGAACGCGCGCAGCGACGGGTCCCACTCCGGGTCCTGCCAGACGGTGCAGAGTTCGCTCGCCCCGCGCCGGTCGGCCTCGCAGGTCGCGGGGTCGACGCGGACCGAGTCGGCCGTGGCGGAGGTCGCGACGTCGAACACTCGT
>JAGWVP010000241.1 GCA_018970825.1 bacterium
GTGGCGGGCAGGGCGAGGGCTCGCGACTCGCGGAGAGATCGGGGGGGCGACGGCCGGCACGGAGCCCGGACCCGCGAGCCGGGGCATCACGGCAGGCCGCGCGTTTCTGGTCGCGCTGGTCGCGGCGGCCTCGTTCGCGGCGGGCGACCCGGCGTTCTCGCCGTCGCCGTCGTTCGCCTACTACATGCTGCCGACCCGCGCTGGTGGGCTCCTGGTCGGCGCGATGCTCGCGTTCGCGGTCGCGGCGGGCGTACTCGCCTCGCCCGGGCGAGCCTTCCGCGAGACCGTCGGATGGTTCGGGGCCGCACTCCTGCTCGGTTCGTTCGTGCTGCTCTCGGACCGCGAGCCCTATCCGGGCTGGCGAGCGATTCCGCCGGCGCTCGGAGCCGTACTCGTGCTCCTGTCGGGGCAGGGTGCACCGAGTCTCGTCTCGCGTGCCTTGTCCGTCGGGCCGCTGGTGGCGGTCGGGCTCGTGTCCTACGCGGCGTATCTCTGGCATTGGCCGCTGATCGCCTTCTGGATCTACGGTTTCCGTCGCGTCGGCGATGCCGCGGCCCTCGGGATCCTCGCGACGACGTTCGTGCTCGCCGGGGCGAGCCGCCGCTGGATCGAGGGGCCGGCCCGTCGAACCTCGGCCTCGCCGGGGCGGGTGGCGCTCGTGCAGTGGGTCGTTCCGGGCGCGGTGGTCCTGGCCGTCGCCGCGCTCGCGATCGCGACGGGCGGGTTCGGCCCTCGCGCCCTCTCGAAGCGCTACGTGGACGGTCTCGCCGCCGCCGACCTGCATCTGCGGACGACCCTGGGATCCGAGAGCGTCTGCCAGCACATGCGGCCCGACGCGGGGCTCCTCGAGGCGGACCGGTGCGTGACCGGGGCGCCCGCGGCGCCCGGCGGAGTGCTGTTGTGGGGGGACTCCCACGCGGGGCACTACGTGGGGATGCTCGACGTCATCGCCCGGGCCTCCGGGTTCAGGTTCCGGAACTTCCCGACGTCCGGCTGCCCCCCGGTGCTCGACCGGCCCGGCCGCTTCGCGAAGTGGGATCGGCGGGCGTACTGCGACAGGTCCAGCCGGCAGGTCGCGAGGGATCTCGATCGCTACCCCGTCGTCGTCCTCGGCGTGGCCTGGGCGGCCTACGAGGCGGCGGGGGGCATCGAGGCCGTCTTCGAGACCGCGCGACGACTCGTCGCCTCGGGGCACCGCGTGATCCTGCTCGGACAGGTGCAGTTCTTCCCGGGGGCCTGGGGCATGTGGGATCCCGACTGCCCGCGGAAGGCCCTCTCGTTTCCGGGTCTCGCGTGCTCGCGGCGCGTGGGCGCCCCGATCGAACCCGAGATCCTCCGGATCGACGAGCGGGTGCGGGACTTCGCGCAGCGGACCCCGGGCGTGTCGTACTTCGACGCGAACGAGGAGTCGTGCCCGGATGGAACATGCAGGCTCTACGGCGAGGACGGCGTGGCGCTCTACTCCGATCTCTGGCACCTCTCGATGGCCGGATCGATGCGCCTCGGCGAAGCGGTTCTGCGGAGCAGAGGCGTTCCGCCGCCGTTCGACCAGGTCCCGGCCTGGCTCGCGGATGCGGCTCGCGGCTCCTCGTCCCCGCCCCGGGCGGTGGAGCCCGGCGCGGGTGAGGAGCCGGAGGGGCCGGGCCGGACTCGCTCCGGCCCGGGCGACTCGAGGACCTGACGATGGCGGCCCCTTCGATTCCGGGGACGCCCTCGGCAGAGCCGCCCTCCGCGTCGAACCGGCGCGAGGAGGGCTGGCGGGCCGACATCGACGGCCTGCGCGCGGTGGCCGTGCTGGCGGTGATCGTCTTCCACCTGCGCCGCGACTGGCTCCCCGGGGGGTTTGCGGGCGTCGACGTCTTCTTCGTGATCTCGGGCTTCCTGATCACGCGGGCCATCCTCGACGATCTCTCGGCCGGGACGTTCTCGCGCGCGGAATTCTATCGGCGCCGGGTGAAGCGGATCTCGCTGCCGATGCTGGCGGTCGTGCTGGTCGTGGTCGTGGCAGCGCAGGTCGTCATGCTCCCGAAGGACGCGACGCGGGCGGCGTGGTCGGGAATCGCGTCGGTGCTGTCGGTCGCGAACGTCTACTTCTGGCTCTGGCTGAATCGGGACTACTTCGCTCGGGAGGCGGCCGAGATCCCGCTGCTGCACCTCTGGTCGCTCGGAGTGGAGGAGCAATTCTACCTGGTCTGGCCGTGGGTCGTGCCGTGGCTCGTCGAGAAGACGTTCGCCGGGAGCGTGGCGGGTGCGCTCCTTCCGGATCGCGAGGGATCCTCGCTCTCCTCGGTCGCCCCGACGCGCTTCCGGTCGGGCCGGCGCATGGCGCTGCTCGCGCTCGGGACGGTCGTGTCGTTCGGGGCCGGCGACCTGCTCTCTCCGGGCGCGTCGTCGTTCGCGTACTACATGCTTCCGACCCGCGCGGGCGAGTTGCTGATCGGGGCGTTCCTCGCCTTCGCGATCGCCGACGGCGTGCTCGCGGCACCCGGGTCCGCCCTGCGCGAGGTGGCCGGCGTGGCGGGTGGCGCGCTCGTGCTCGGGTCGTTCGCGTGGCTGTCCGAGAGCCAGCCGTTCCCGGGCTGGCGCGCGATCCCCCCGACTCTCGGCGCGGGGCTCGTGCTCCTCTCGGGGCAGGGCGCACCGAGCCTCGTGTCCCGCATCCTGTCGGCCGCCCCGCTCGTGGCGGTCGGGGCCGTGTCCTACCCGGCCTACCTCTGGCACTGGCCGCTGATCGCGTTCTGGTTCTACGGATTCCGCGGCGTCGGGAATGCCGCCGCTCTCGGGATCTTCGCGGCGACGTTCGTGCTTGCCGCGGCAAGTCGCCGCTGGATCGAGATTCCCGCGCGAGGGACGAGGGAGTCGCCGGGACGCGTCGTCCTGCTGCAATGGCTCGTGCCGGGTGCGGTGGTCGTCGCCGCGGCGGTGCTCGCGATCGCGACCAGCGGCTACGGCCCGCGCATCCTCTCGAAGCGCTACGTGGACGGCCTCGCCGCAGTCGACCGGCGGCTCGGCCTGTCCCCGCCCCCGGATCGCGTGTGCCAGCGCGGACGCCCCCGTGCGGGTCAGCTGGCGGACGAGCGATGCGTGATCGGAGCGGCGGGGGCCCCCGAGGGGGTGCTGCTCTGGGGGGATTCTCACGCGGGGCATTCCGTGGCGATGCTCGAGGTCATCGCCCGCGCCGCGGGATTCCGGTTCCGGAACTTCGAGACTCCCGGCTGTGCCCCGGTCCTCGACGCGCCCGGTCGCTTCACGGTGCGGGTCCGGGCGGAGAGTTGCGACAGGGCGAGCCGGCTGGTGGCGCCCGAGCTCGGCCGCTACCCGGTCGTGATTCTCGGCGTCGCTTGGACGGCCTACGAGTCGATGGGGGGCGTCGAGGCGATCTTCTCGACGGTGCGCCGGCTCGTCGCCTCCGGACACCACGTGATCCTGCTCGGGCAGGTGCCCTTCTTCCCCCGGTCCTACGATCCCGAGTGCCCTCCAAAGGCGCTCTCGTTCCCCGGCCTCGACTGCTCGCTGCAAACCACGGCGCCGATCGAGCCGAAGGTCCTCCGGATCGACGCCCGCGTCCGGGACTTCGCCGCGCGGACTCCGGGCGTATCGTACTTCGACGCCAACCCCGAGCTTTGCCCGCAAGGCGTGTGCGCGATCTTCGGCGACGACGGCGCGGCGCTGTACCGGGACCCCTCTCACCTGACGCTCGCCGGCTCGAAGCGACTCGGCGAGGCGGTCCTGCGGGAGAGGGGCATCCCGCCTCCTTTCGACCGCGTCCGGGAGTGGCTCGAAGAGGCGCGGCTGCGGAGTCGGGTCGGGGGCGACTCGCCCGCGAACGCTGCTTCCGGGCCGGGGATCTCCGGTCGATGAACCGCGCGGGCCGGCCCCGCCGCTCCCCGCGACGAGCGAGGCTCGACGCCGGAGATCCCGCGCGCGAGGTTCAGATCCCGCCGGCCGCGACGCTCTCCTCGACCACGACCGGCCGGCCGCCGTCGTCGGACAGGTCGCGCGCGGCCCCCTCGGCGTCGCGACGCTCGCGGAAGGGACCGACGCGCACGCGCCACACCGTCCCGCGCGGCGAGTCGGCCGTGACGACGTAGACCCCGGGCTTCGGGTCGTCGCGTGCGACGAGGCGTCGGCGGAAGCTGCGCGCGTCGGACTCGTCGTCGAAGGCGGCGACCTGCACGGCGAAGCGCACCTCGAGGCTCGTTCCCGGCGACACCAGCGGCTCGAGCCGCACGCGGCAGGTGCCCGGCCCCAGCATGTCGAGCTTGCGCGCGGCGGCGCGCGAAAGGTCGATCGCGCGGCCGCCGACGAACGGTCCCCGGTCGTTGATGCGCACGGTCGTCTGCCGGCCGTTGTCGAGGTTGGTCACGCGCACCCGCGTGCCGAGCGGCCACGTCGGATGCGCGGCGGTCATCGCTTCCTGGTCGTAGATCTCGCCGCTGGTGGTCGCCTTGCCGTGGAAGCCGGGGCCGTACCAGGAGGCGACCCCGGTCACGGCGCCGGCGGCGGCCTGCGGCTTCGCCGGACGCTTCGCGGAGCATCCCGCGAGCGTCAGCACCGCGATCGCGAGCAGGGAGACCGTCGCGCGCCCGCCCCGGGAAACGGCCCGTGCCGCCCCTCGTCCTTCCTCCACCGGCCACCCCTCCGCCCGGGCCCCTGCCCGGCGGGGAGAGTCGTAGACGGAGGCGGTCGCCCGGGCAAGAAGGGAAGCGGCAGACGAGCCGATGCCGGGGACCGGAACCCCTGCGCCGCGATGCGCCGTCCGACGGAGGCCGCTTTCGCCCTCGCTTCGCCACCGGCTGCGCGTGTGGTAGATCGAGGCCGTCTCGTGGGGAGGATGGGGTTGCGCGTTCTGGGGATCGATCCGGGTTCGCACGTGACCGGCTGGGGGCTGGTCGAGGCGGTCGCGGGCGGTGCGCGGCAGGTGGCGTCGGGAGTCTCGATGCCGCGGGCCCGCGGTGGTGCTCGAAGGCTCGGCGAACTCGCGGACTTCCTCGACCGCCTGCTCGACGAGTGGCGTCCCGACGCGGTCGCGATGGAGCGTGCCTTCATGGGCCGCAACGCCATGAGCGCGCTCAAGCTCGGCGAGGTGCGCGGCGCGCTGCTCGCCGTCGCGGGACGAAGGGGCATCGACGTCGTCGACTACCCGCCCGCGTCGGTGAAGGTCGCCGTCGCCGGCAACGGTCGCGCGGAGAAGGCGGCGGTCGCGGTCGGCGTGCGCCACATGCTCGGCGGCCGGCACGAGGCCGGCGACTCGACCGACGCGCTGGCGGTGGCGCTCTGCCACCTGCTGCACGCACGCCACGAACGCCGGCTCGCGGCGGGATCTCAGGGCCTCGGCGCCGTCGTCGCGCCGCGGCGCGGATGGCGTGGTCCGCGCTCGATCGCGGCCGCCCCCCCGGTCCCCGAGACGCCGGTGCGCGC
>JAGWVP010000242.1 GCA_018970825.1 bacterium
GCGCGTCGTCGGGCAGGTCGGCCAGGCGGTACTCCCAGCGCCGTCCGTGCTCGACCAGGCCGCGGAGGTTCGGGGTCCGGGGGCGCGCGAAGACGACCTCGACGACGTCGCCCACGCCCAGCGTGGGCGCCCCGAGACCGAACGGCGTGAGCGGCAGCACCTCCCGCACGCGCCACAGGGTGGTCGACAGCCGCAGTCCGACGAGGACTGCCGTGCGTTCGAGGTCGAGCGCCTCGTCGAAGTGCCAGTCGGACTCGACGAGCCGCCCGAGCGATGCCAGGCGGTACCGGACCGGGAACTCGTCCATTCCGCCGACCTCGACCGAGGGCCGGGGCGACGAGGGCGCGACGGCGATCCCGTTCTCGCACATGCCGACCGAGGCGACGCCGGCCGCCGCACCCGCGGAGGCCGTGGCTTCGGCATGCGACGGCCCGCGGGCTCGGCCCCCGCGGAACGGCTCCCGCTGGAACGCCGCCGCGCAGACGCCGGGGATCCGGTGGGAGTCCCTTCTCATCGTCCTGCCACCTCCCTCTCCCGGAGCGACCGGGCGAGGCGATCGCGACGCCCGCGCGCCCGGCCACGGCGGCGAGCGCCGGCGGTCGCGGATCGCGCGCGCGGCGCGGCCGGGTCGGTTCCGAAGCGTTCCGGGGGCACGCCCGCAGGATACGAGCGGGGGTGGACAAGCGTTGTCCGGCGACGGCGAGTCGGTCCCGTCAGTCGATCCAGCCGCGCAGGCGGTAGCCGAGGTAGCCGATCCGCTCGTGCATCCAGGCGCCGAGCCATCCGAAGCCGTCGATCGACGGCAGCCTGAACTCCGCGGGCTCCTCGAGCCGGGCCAGCGCCTCGAAGTCGCACGGCGCCGGGATCACCTCGAGTCCTGCCTTGCGGAAGACCGCCTCGGAGCGCCGCATGTGGGCGGCCGAAGTGACGAGGATCACGCTCCTCCAGCCCAGCTCGCGGGCGAGCCTCGCGGTCGCGACCGCCTCGTCGCGGGTGTTGCGGCAGTCGCCGAGGCCGTGGATCGGCACCGCGACGACGTTCCAGGCGAGCAGCCAGCGCCGCAGCAGGTCGGCCTCGGTGGGTGCGTCGCCGCGGTCGTCGTCGCGCACTGCGCCATGTGCGCTGCCGCCCAGTGCGAGGGCTTTCGCCTTGCCGCGACGCACGATCTCCGCGGCAGTGATGACGCGGTCGACCGAGGCGCCCATCTCGAAGCCGAACACGCCGTTCGAGGAGCCGTTCAATCCCCCGCCGAGCATGACCGCCGCATCGGCGAGCGGCAGGCGATCGACGTCGAAGCCCGCCCACGGGCGCTCGAGTCCGGCCGCGAGCTCGAGGGGCAGTCGCGTGCCGCCGACGAGCCAGATCGCGGCCGCGAGCAGTGCGGGACCGAGGGCACGGCGCGGGCGGCCGCGGAGTGCGTGCCGTGCCGCGGCCGCGACGACCACGAGCCAGAGCAGCGCGATCGGCTGGAGCGCGCTCGAGACGAAGCGGGCCACGTCCGGTCGCTCGCCTCACCGGCGGGCGGGGCCGATGGCCCCGCCCGTGCCGGCGACGTCGTCAGCCCACGCGGCGCAGCGTGTTGCGGTCGCGGTGGACGTAGTCCTTGCCGATCTTGCGCAGCGCGATCGTGAGCGACTCGTCGTAGCTCCAGGAGTCGCCGTCGATCGCGACGTCGCAGGTGTACAGCGTCGTGCGGGCCTGCTCGGCCATGTGCGGGTTCGAGAGGATGCCGAGGCTCTCGGAGCCGACCTCGGCGCGCATCGTGAAGCGGTTGCCGTGCGCGGCGGCCTTGCCTCCGGCGAGGATCGTCTGGCCGCGCGGCACCATGAAGCAGCGCATGACGAGGCCCGCGGCCGCGTCCCACAGCCAGTAGCCGACCTCCATGTGGAAGGGGTTCTCGTCGCCGAGCGGCCAGGCCTGCATGCGGTAGTCGAGGCCGTAGAGCACCTGCCCGGTGTTGTTCACCGGACCGAAGGGCTCGAAGGTCGCGCGCTCGCGGAATTTCGTCTCCTCGGGCTCGCGGTCGTCGTGGTGGATCGAGACGTCGACGCCCTTGTCGCCCTCCCAGGTGCCGATGAGCTTCGCGAGCGGTCCCCATTCCTCGTGCATGTGCGTCTCCTCCGGGTTTTCGATGGATGATCCGCGGCGAGCGCCTCCCGACGGGCCGTTGGACCGCAGCGGAGCCTGCGGGTACCACGGGCGGCGGGGGGAGTCACGGGCGCGGTGCCTACTCCGCCATGTCCGCGCGGCCACGGACCGCGTCTAACTCGCGCTGCTGCGCAGGATCGAGCACCTGGTCGCCGAGCCGCACGGCGACCTTCTCGATGCGCCCGCGGAAGGTGAACGGGAGATCGTAGGTCTCGGCCACCGGCGTCCCGGTGTCCTCGCCGCAGTCGAGCGTCTCGTCGAGCGACAAGCGGTAGCCGAGCGTGCGCGGGATCCTGACGCTGCCCGCGGGCTTGCCGTCGACCGTGAGCGTCGCGGTTCCGCCCTTGCCGATGCCGCTCCCGTCGTACCCGAAGTCCATGCCGACGACGTGGCGCCCCGGCGGGACGACGGCGTTGCCGGTGACGCAGGTTCGCTCCACGCCGGCCAGGTTGTAGCAGTAGACGGGTTTCCCCTTCTGCATCCAGAGCCCCCAGCCGGCGAAGCGGCCGCCGTGCGTGAGGATCATGCCGTCGCCGCCCCCCTTCGGGATCTCGAGCGAGGCGACGATCGAGAAGGACTTGTTCTTGGTGTCGGGTGCCGCTCCCTCGGGGATGCGCGTGAGCCCCGGCCAGAAGGTGAACACCGAGCGGCCCCGCGTCAGGCTCGGCCGATTCGCGGTGTCGAGCCTCTGCACCTTGCTGTTGTCGAGCGGGAGCACGTCGTACTTCTTCGCCTCGACGAGGAAGAGATCCTGCATGCGCTTCAGGCGCTCCGGCTCCTTCGCGGCGAGGTCGTCCGCCTGGCTGAAGTCGCGCGTCACGTCGTAGAGTTCCCACGCGTAGTCGAGAACGCCGACGTCTCCGCCCATCGACGACCACGGCGGCGTGGGCGGGGTGGTCGCGGCGACCCAGCCGTCCTCGTAGATCGCACGGTTCCCGAGCATCTCGAAGTACTGGACGCGGTGACGGGAGGGCTCCGCCGGGGCGTCGAAGCTGTAGACCATGCTCGTCCCCTCGACCGGCTTCTGCGCGACGCCGTTCAGGCTCGTCGGCGACGCGACGCCGGTCGCCTCGAGGATGGTCGGGTAGACGTCGATCACGTGGTGGAACTGCGTGCGGATCCCGCCTTCGTCCTTGATGCGGGCCGGCCAGGAGATCACGAGCCCGTTGCGCGTCCCGCCGAAGTGCGACGCGATCTGCTTGGTCCACTGGAAGGGCGTGTCCATCGCGTGCGCCCAGCCGATCGGGTAGTGATTGAAGGTCGTCGGGCCGCCGAGCTCGTCCATCCGGCGGCGGACCTCGGCGAAGTCCTCCGGGATCGCGTTGAAGAAGGTCATCTCGTTCAGGAGCCCGTTCGGGCCGCCTTCCGCGCTCGCCCCGTTGTCGCCCTGGATGTAGATCACGATCGTGTCGTCGAGCTCGCCCATCTCCTCGATGGCGTCGAGCACCCGGCCCATCTGCCAGTCGCAGTGCGCGAGCGCCGCCGCGTAGACCTCCATCATGTGCGCGGCGACCTTCTTGTGGTCGGCGTCGAGCGAGTCCCAGGCCGGGATCCCCGGGGAGCGCTCGGTCAACTTCGTGTCGGCGGGGACGAGACCCAGCGCCTTCTGCCGCGCGAGCGTCTCCTTGCGCATCTCGTCCCAGCCCTGGTCGAACTTGCCCTTGAACTTCGCGATCCACTCCCTGGGCGCGTGGTGCGGAGCATGCGCGGTTCCGGGCGCGTAGTAGGCGACCCACGGCTTGTCGGGCGCGACCGAGTGCAGCATCCGGATGCGCGCGATCGCGTGGTCGGCGAGGTCCCGGTCGAAGAAGTACCCGGCCTGTTCGTGCGGGGGCTCGATCGGACGCGTGCCCTCGAAGATGGCCGGCGTCCACTGGCTCGTGTCGCCGCCGATGAAGCCGTAGAAATACTCGAAGCCGAGCCCGGTCGGCCAGAGGTCGAACGGTCCGGCCTGGCTGCCCTGCCAGTCGGGCACGTTGTGGTTCTTGCCGAACCAGGCGGTGTTCCAGCCGTTCTGCCGCAGGATCTCGGCGAAGGTGCCGGCGCTCTTCGGCAGGAGCGTGTCGTAGCCGGGGTAGCCGGTGCCGGCCTCCATGATGACGCCGGTCGCGGCGGAGTGGTGATTGCGGCCGGTAAGGAGGGCCGCGCGCGTCGGCGAGCACAGCGCAGTCGTGTGGAACTGCGTGTAGCGGAGCCCGTTCTTCGCGAGGCGCTCCATCGTCTCGGTCGGGATCGGACCGCCGAAGGTGCTCGATGCGCCGAATCCGACGTCGTCGGTCAGGATGAGCAGGACGTTGGGTGCGCCCCTGGGTGCCGCGACCTGCTTCGGGAAGTCGGGCGTGGAGTCGGCCGCGGTGATGCCGATGCGGCCGGCGAAGGGCGGTTGGGGACGGGGGAGCACGTTCGCCTCGGCGGCGAGGACGGGAGGATTCGCGGCCGGCGGCTTCGCATCCTCGGCGAGCGAGACGGCGGAGGCGGACACGACGGCGATCAGGCTGCTCGAGACGATCGCGTTGCGGACCATGGCTCTGCGACGATCACTCATGCGGAACCTCCTCGTTCGGGACCCGTCGCACCATCCCGAGTCCGGGCGAGGTTCGCAAGCCCGAGCGACGCCGTGGAGTCAGGATGCCGGCGGTCCCGGTCGCGGCGCTCGGCCTGCGGCGTCGCCGCCCACTCGCTGCAGCGAGCGCCAGTCGATTCCCTTGCGGCGCGCCTGGGCGCGCACGAACTCGTTCCAGTCGATGACGACCTCCCCCTCGGGGCGCGGCAGTACGGGCGTTTGCGAGAGGGCGACGACGAGCGCGAGCAGGAGACTGCTCACGTTCCGGAAGGTGCCTGCCCCGTACCCGGCATAGGACCAGAACGGGACCTGCGCGAAGATCGCGAGCACGAGCAGCGTCGTCGCGGCGGGGGCGTGAAGGGTCCGGTCGAGCAGGCGCCGCGTCACGACGGCGGTGATCGCGAGGATCACGACGAGCGCGAAGCGCACGAGCCGCAGGCGGGCCGGGTCGTCCGCGGCAAAGACGAACGGCAGGTTCCAGAGGAAGCCGCCCAGCCAACGGCCGCTGAGTCTCCAGATCTCCGCGCCCCACGCGAGCGGCGACTGGACCGGCCAGCGCGGCGCCCAGCCGACGAGCGCCATCTCGTCCTTCATCGCGTAATCGGACGTGAAGGCGTGGGAGTAGAGGAAAGAAAGAACGAGGAGGAGGACGGCGTCGGGGAGGAGATTCGGGAAGCGCGATGCCGCGGGGGCCGCGGGTGT
>JAGWVP010000243.1 GCA_018970825.1 bacterium
CCCGGGATGCGTGCCGACGGTGTCGACGGGGTCGTCGTCCGGGATTCGTCGTTCGAGGGGCCCTCGACCGACGGACTCCTGCTCGCGGGGGCGGTGGGGGCCGTGGTCGACGGCGTGCTGGTCGAGGACGCGGGCGGCAGCGGGATCGCACTCGAGCGCGCCTCGGGCGTCTACCTGCGCAACAATCGGGTGGCCCGCGTCGGCGACTGGGGGATCTCGATCGACGACGCGACGCTGCCCGCGCCGTCGGTGCGCGACGGCAACGTGGTCGCCTTCAACACGGTGTGGCAGGCGGCGCGCTTCTCTTCGACCTCGGGCGGCATCCGCTTCGTCGCGGCTTCGGGCGAGATCCGCGACAACGTCGTCGTGGCGGTCGGGGGCAGCATCGTGAAGACCGACCTCGCGCCGACGGTCGTGCACCACAACGTGCTCTTCGGCGGCGCCCGAACCTTCGACTCGAAGTCGGGCGAGGAACCGGTGCGCCGTGCGAACCGGGTGGCCGACCCGCTGCTCGTCGACCCCGCGGCCTCGGACTTCTCGCTGCGACAGGTCGCGGCCGGGCAGGGGGCGGACAGCCCCGCGCGCGACGCCGGATCGGGACGCGTCGCCGTCCTCGACATCGGCGGCTCGACCCGGACCGACGCGGTCTCGGACGAGGGCCTGGCCGACGCGGGCTGGCACGCCGGCGCGGACGCGGCCGGGACCCGCCCGGCGATCGCCTTCGTCGCGCCGCCCGGGCTCGGCAACACGCTTCACGCGGACGCGGTCGCGGGCGACGACGAGCGCGGGTACGACCAGGCGCAGGAGGGTGCGACCCCGGTGCGGAGCGCCCGTCGGGCGATGGCACTCGCGCAACCCGGCGACGTGGTGGTGCTCGAGCCGGGCACCTACGCGGAGTCGATCGAGGTTCCGGCCGACGGGGTCGTGCTGCGCGGCTCCGGCGCTCGGGGTGCGGTGATCGTCCAGCCGCCGGACGGGGAGACCGGCATCGAGGTCGCCGGGCACGACGACGTGACGATCGAGAACCTGGTCGTCGAGGGCGGATCGCGCGGCCTGCTCGCGACCGACTCCGACCGTCTGCGCCTGTTCCGCGTCGGCTCGGTCGTCCCGGAGTTCGTCGGCCTCGAGGTCCGGGACGGCACGGACGCGATCGTCGATTCCTGCTTCGCGACGGGTGCCGGCTCGCACGGCGTCCAACTGCGCCGCGCCTCCGGATACCTGCGGAACAACCTCGTGTACGCGAATGGCGAGTGGGGTCTCTCGGTGGACGCCTCGGGGCTGCCGTCGCCGCTCGCGGGCGTGGTCGTCGCGTTCAACACGGTGCACGCGAACCAGGACGGCATCCGGATGGTGAACGCGGGCGGCGAGGTGCGCGACAACCTGCTCACCGAGCAGGTCGACCTCGGCCTCTACCTCGCGGGCCCGAACCTGCTCGTGCACCACAACGACTTCTCGGCGAACGGGCGCGATCGCGACCAGGAGAGCGCCTTCGTCGACACGATTCGGGTGTGGGCCTCGATCGACGGCAACCCCCGCTACCGGGATCCCTCGGGCCCCGACGACGTGCTCGGCCTCGAGGGGTGGGCGGACGACGACTTCCGGTTGCGCCAGCTCCCGGGCGAGACCCCCGCGAGCCCGATGGTCGACGCCGGATCAGGGCCGGTCGGGGCCCTCGACGTGGGCGGTTCGACCCGCAGCGACGGCTTGCCCGACTCGGGCACGGCCGACCTGGGCGTCCACGTCGACGCTCCTCCGGCGACCGTGCCGCCGCCGTTCGCGACGCCGCCGGGCGTGGTCGCGTCCACGTACTACGTGAGCTCGGCGACCGGGTTCGACGGGAGGTCGTCCGCGACCGCCCGCCGGCGCGAGACCCCCTGGGCGACGATCGGTCGCGCGCTGCAGGCGGTGGAGCCCGGCGACTCGATCGTGGTCCTGCCGGGTCGCTACCCGGCGACGGTGCAGGTGGGCGTCCCGGAGGTCTCGATCGTCTCGGAGACCCGCCACGCGGCGGTCGTGGCCCCGGTGTCGGGCAACGGCGTGAGCATCGAGGCCGACGACGTGACGGTCTCGGGCTTCGTCGTCGAGGACGCACAGAACAACGGCGTTTCGGTTCTCGACGGGGCCGACCGGGCGGAGGTCCGGGACTGCGCACTGGTACGCTCCCGCGCGAACGGGCTCCTGGCGAAGGGGGTCTCCGGACTCGTCGTCGAGGACGTGATCTCGGTGAGTTCGGGCCAGTCCGGGATCGTCCTGCGCAACACGACGGGCTCGACCCTTCGCGACGTGCTCTCGTACGAGAACGGAGAGTGGGGCGCGAACGTGAACTCGGTGGTGGCCGGCGTCGTCTCGGGCGGGCATCTCGTCGAGCGCGGCACCTTCGCGTTCAACGCTCTCGGAGGCGTGCGCTTCGCGAAGGCGGCGGGCACGATCCGCGACAACCTCCTCACCGACACCCCGGGCGTGGGCCTGCGCATCGACACGGCCGGGTCGACGCTCCTCCACAACGGCTTCTTCGCGGACGCGCAGGAGATGGACCCCGCGACCTACATCCTCGCCCAGTGTTCCGGCTGCGCCGCGAACCTGGTCCTCGACCCCGTCTTCGTCGATCCCGACGGGGCCGACGGGGTCCGGGGCGGACTCGGATGGGCCGACGACGACTTCCGGCTCTCGCAGGTGGCGGCCGGACAGGCGACCCAGAGCGAGGCGGTCGACGCGGGCTCGGTCGGGGTCGATTCCCTCGGCCCGGTCGGGACGACCCGGACCGACGGCGCGCCGGACCTGGGCACCCTCGACCTGGGCGTCCACCGCTGAGGTGCCTCATCGGACCCGCGGACGCAGGAACGTCGCCTGCGCCCGACCCGGCCGGTCCTCGGGGCGAGCGGGCCGGATCCTGCGCCGAGATGGGGCCGATCGGGCCGATGCACCTGGGGTGAATCGAGGATCCCACGCATCGGGGGTTGCTCCCCGCGGCTGCTTGTGAGGGTTCTCGACCAACGTCCACCCAATTCCGGGAAGGGGCAACCGGCAAGAACGACCGGAACCAAAATCGAAACCAAGGAGACGATGATGACTCGTCGCATCGGAAAACTGCTCTCGGCGCTCGCCGTGATCACCCTGTGGGCGTCCGTCGAGCCGCGCACCGCCTCGGCGCAGATCTGTTCGGCCGCGATCGACGCGAGGCCGATCCTCTGCGCCGTGCCCGCGAACTGCGCGGGTACCAACCTCTCGGCGATCGTGCCGGGCGACCCCGTGACGATCACGGCGCGCGTGACCAACACGAGCACCTATGCGACCAACCCGCCGCCGAACCCGCCGGCCGGCGAGCTCCAGGCTGGGTCGCAGATCAAGATCTACTATGCGTGCACGAACAGCAGCTGCACGGCCGGATCGGAGCGGGCGAACTGGCTGACGTACGGCTCGTCGACCCTGCTCGGGCCGGCGGTCGGCAACGCGACCTTCGCCGACGACGGCAACGGCTATTCGGGGACGCTCACGCTCACCAATTCGATCCTCTTCCCCGAGGGCGACACGACCTTCACGGATCTCGTCCAGATCGACCTGACCGCAGGCACCCGTCCGCCCGTTCCGGACGCGGCGACGATCTTCTATTCTACGACCGGGACCGGCCCGAGCGACTTCCTGATCACCTCGGCAGGCTGCCTCGCGGGCCTCACCGGCGGCGGGCAGGGCAGCACGGCGGCGGCCTTCGCGGCGACCCCGACGCCGACCCCGACGCCGACCCCGACTCCGACGCCGACCCCGACGCCCACCCCGACGCCGTCGCCGACCCCGGACGTCATCTGCAGGCCGTGCAAGCACCCGTGCGCCTCGCGCATCATCTTCTCGAAGGGCCCCGGGCTCGATCGCACGGATCTCCACCTCCTGATGAATCCGCCCCCGGGCTGCGATCCGTCGACGGCTCCGTTCAGCGTGTCGATCACGAACGCGGGCGGCACGGTGTTCACCGACACGATCGCGGCCGGAGCGCTCGTCCCGCGTGGCGCCTCGTGGTTCTACCGCGACGCGGCCGCTCGCCAGACCGGCGGCTTCTTCAAGGTGAAGATCACGCCGCGCACCGACCCGACGGGCTACCGCATCGACGTCCAGGGCTTCGGCGACATGAGTTCGGCGACGGACCCGGTCATGACCGTGACGGCGAACATGTGCGGCGTGACGGCCTCGACGACCGACACCTGGGCGCAGCAGCCGTCTGGCTGGCTCGCGAACCTGGACGTGTGCCTCTGATCCTTCGCTGAAGCCGCCACGTCGGCGGCACGCTCGGCACGAGAGGGCCCCGGGGAATCCCCCGGGGCCCTCTCCCGTTCGGGCACCGCGCACGTCGCGGAACTCGCATCACCTCCGCGAATCTGGTTGGGTCGCCGCCATGCTCGACGGGGACGCCCGCCGTCACTGGGACCGGCACGGCTGGGTCGTCCTGCCGGGATTCTTCCCGCCGCGGGAGACCGACGACCTCCTGCGCTGGACCGCCGAGGTCGAGTCCTGGCCGGAGACCCCGGGCAAGTGGATGCGCTACTACGAGCGCCACCGCGGCGAGCCGGGGACGAAGCAGCTCGCGCGCGTCGAGAACTACCTTCCGTACCACGAGGGGCTCGACGGGCTCTTTCGGGGAAGACGTGCCCTCGAGCTGCTCGCCGAGTGCTGCGGAGAGCCGGTGCTGCTCTTCAAGGACAAGATCAACTTCAAGCTCCCGGGCGGTGCCGGGTTCGGCGACCACCAGGACGCCCCGGCCTATGTCGACTTCGGCGTGGAGCACCACGTCACCTTCGCGACGCCGGCCGATCCCTTCACGATGGAGAACGGCTGCATCGAGATGGCGATGGACTCCTGCCAGCGGATCATCCGCCCGCAGAATCCCGACGGCACCGTGCGGGCCGACGAGATGGCGAAGCTCTCGCTCTCGCCGGTGCTCGCCCGACCGGGCGACGCGATCGTCTTCGATGCATGGGTGCCGCATCGGTCGGGACCCAATCGCTCGTCGGGTCCGAGGCGCGTCCACTACTTGACGTTCAACCCGGCCTCAGCGGGCGAGCACCGCGCGGAATACTACGCCCGCAAGCGCAGGCTCTTCCCGCCCGAGTGCGAGCGCGAGCCGGGGGTCGACTACGCGGCCATCGGCAAGCAGTTCAACCTCGCGAATCCCTTCGACTGACCGGGTTCTGACCCCTCTCGGTCGGGCGGGCCGGGCGCGCTCGCGGGCGTTTTTCGTGCCCCGGAGTGGCCGGCTTGACCGTCGCTTCCGAACAGGCAAACCCGGGGCGTTCGTGCAGTTTCTGAAGATATTTCCAAGGACTGCGAAGTCGAAGGTGCGTTCGCGAGTTGCGAACGTCGACCGAGGAGGGACCCCCGTGAAGCCGATTCGCAATGCCGCGATCCTCG
>JAGWVP010000244.1 GCA_018970825.1 bacterium
ACGTTCGCCGCGTTGCTCGACCGCGCGGCGGGCGGGCGAGTCGAGGTGCTCGACTTCGCCTGCCCCGGCTACGGCACGGACCAGGAACTGCTGCTCTTCGACCGCGAGGTCGTGCGATGGCGACCCGACGTGGTCGTGGTCGCGGTCTTCGTCGGGAACGACCCGAAGGACAACCTCGCGGACGGCACGTGGCAGTATCCGAAGCCGCGCTTCGAGGTGTCCCCCTCGGGCGAACTCGTCCTGCGCGGGACCCCGATCGAGCCGCGCCCGCTCGTGCAGGCGGGGATCGCCGTCTACCGCTCGGCGATGCGCCGCTCCGCCCTGCTGAACGCGATCGCCGAGGCGACCAACGGCACGGCACCGCCGCCCGGTCACCGCCTGCCCGAGTTCCCGACGGTCTACAACGCGATGTACGCACCCGTCCCCGACGCGAAGGCACGGCGCGGACTCGACGTCACCGGGCGCCTGCTGCGGGAGCTCGTGGCCCACGTCCGCGCCGCGGGTGCGAAGCCGATCGTGGTCCTCCTGCCGGAGCTCTGGCAGGTCGACGTCGCGGTTCGGCCGCGATGGCGAGCCGATCTCGCGGCGCGACGCGCCCGCTGGCGCCGCCCGCAACAGGTGCTCCTGCGCTTGCTCCGCGCCGAGGGCGTCGAGACGATCGACCTCCTGCCGGCGCTCTCGCGCGCGGCCCACGAGTCGCCCGAGGGGGGCCCGCACGTCTTCCTGCGCCAGTGGCGGCACCTCGACCGCCGCGGCCACGCGGTGGTCGCGCGCCGCCTCGGTGCCACTCTCGGCATCCCGGCTCTCGAGCGCGGGGACCGGGCCGGCTCGCGGGCCGCCGCGACGCCCGGGGCACGGCCTCCGGCCGAAGATCGTTCCCGCGGGGCTTCCCGCCCCTCGCCGACGTTCGGATCCACCGCGGCGCGCTCGATCACTCCTCGCTGAGCCCTTGCAGGACGGCTTCCCGTGGAAGCCTCGCCGTCGCGTCGGCCGCGGCGATCGCGGCCGGGTCGGCGCGCAGCGAACACCCGGCCGCCCGCAGGGAGCGCGCAGTCGCGATTCCCGCGATCGCACAGTCGGTGGAGTCGAGCCGCAGCTCGCCCGCGACGAGAAGCGCGCCCGCGAACGCGACGCGGCCGAGGATCCGCAGGTCGCCGGTGGAGGCCACGACGCCACGCCCCTCGAGGGAGGGCATCGAGCCGCCCGCGACGACCCGCGCGAGCGGGACCGACGAACCGGCGAGATCGACGGCGACGCTCGCGGGACCGGCCGGTGGGACCCCCGAAGCGGCCGCCCATGCGGCGACGTCGACCGGGTCGCACACCGCCGACTCGGTCGCACCGCGCAGGGTCGACTTCGCCGAACGCACCTGCGCGAGGAGGGACGCGGCCGACTCCCGGGAGTCGGCCGCGAGCGCCGCGGTGCCGCGGGCCGCGTCCGCGGTCGCGTCGACGACCAGCGTCGCGTCGGCAGCGAGGCTCGCCTCCCCGCTCGCGACGACGAGGACGGCCGGCACCCACGGATTCCGTGCGCGACCGACGGTGGCGCGGAGATGCCGGCGGGTGCCCCTCGGGCCGGTCGCCTCGACGTCGAGCACGAGCAACTCGCCGGCGACCGACCCGCCCGCGAGGAGCGAGGGCGTGACACCGTAGCCCCACGGCGGACCGGGGAACCACGTCCAGCCGTCCGCTCCCGGCAGGGGCCCGGCGGCGCCGGGTCGTGCGAGGCCGCCCGTGCCGGCGACGACCGGCTGGAACGAGGTGCCCGGCGCGAGCGTGGCCGCCGCATGACGCGCCCCTGCCTCGGCCGACGCACGGGCCTGCCAGGCGGCTCGCGCGCGACCCGCGGCCCACAGGTGGCTCCTCGTCATCGCGAGCGTGGCGCCGGTCGTCGCGAGCAACAGCGCGAGAACGACGATCGCGGCGACGAGTGCACCGCCGCGGTCGTCGCGCCACGGACCGGTTCTCAACCCGGCCTCCGTGCGGGCAGTCGGGAGCGGATCGCGGCGGAGGAGCGCAGCCGCACCTCGGGCCGCGCGGCGATCCCGGTGCGCACCGCGATCTCCACGTCCACCCGCCGCACGCGCGCGAGCTCCGCCGTCGAGAGCGTGCGGCCGGTCGCGATCTCCGAACCGTCGGCCGCACGCCACCGGAGCGCGAAGCCGCCCGCCGCGACGGGCGACGCGATGCCGACCGACTGCGCACCGAGCCGCCGCAGCAGGCGGCCCCCGGACGAGGCACCCCAGGCGAGCGACCGGCGCTCGGACGACGACGGGTCCACTCCCCCGTCGCCGTCGAGGTCCGCCTCGAGCTCGAGCGAGTCGACCCCGCCCGCGCGCACGGCCCCGACACCGGCAGCCCGCGGGTCGTTGCCCGCGAGCTGCACGTCGCGCAGCGCGACCTCGAGCGCCCAGGCGCAGGCGGAGCCCGCGGCCAGCTCCGCCTGCAGGGATCGGGCGATCGAAGCGTGGAACCCGAGCAGCGAGATCGCGGCCAGGCAGACGAGGACCGCGAGCACGCAGGCGACCAGCAATTCGACGAGCGTCGACCCGTGGTCGCAGGCGAGCGGTCCGCGCGCTCTCACGGCGCCACCGCGACGAGCGTCAGCAGGGTCGTGCGCGGCGCGTTCCATCGCGCGGTGACCTCGACCCGCGCGAGCCCGGGTGCGGGATCGTCCGCGCCGACGCGCCAGGTGCGCACGACCGGGAATCCGTCGACGACGACCTCGTCGGTGCCGGAAGAGCGTGTCCCGGCCGGACTCGCGAGCAGGGCCTCGATCCTCTCCGACGCCGCGGCGAGACCGGCCGCCTCCCCGCGCGCGGCACGCGCGAGTTCGAGCATCGAGACCGCGGCGCCCGAGGCGACGGTCGCGACCGAGGCGACGAGGCAGAGTGCGACCAGCGCCTCGGCGAGCGCGAAGCCGTCGTCCGGCCCCGTCCGCCGCTCACTCAAGGGTCACCCGCCCGCGCTGGTTCACGACCACTCGCCGCTGCTCCGCGCCGCCTTCGAGGACGAAGGTCGCGTTGTCCGCGGTGCCGCTCACGGCGAAGCGCACCCGCCCGCCGGCCGTGGCGCTCGCGAGCCGCGTGCCGTCGGGCAGCGCCTCTTCGACCGGGATCGCACCGCTCGGGCCGACGGCGATCACCCGCTCGCTCACGCGGCGCACCTCCCAGGTGCGCCCCTCGGCCATCGCCGCCTCGCGCGCCCGGACGAAAGCCGAGAACAGCTGCACGCTCGCCGCGCGGAGACGAACGCCCGCGAGCGCGGCGCTCGCGCCGAGCACGACCGCCGCGACCGTCGCGCCCAGCACCGCGAGTGCCGCCACCAGTTCGAGCAGGGTGAAGCCCGCGCGGGCCCGCCGCGGGGATCGAGCCCGATCCCGGATCCGCATCGCTCGCCACCTCCTCGCCCGCCCCATCCGACGGGCGCAGCCTGCTCCTCACGGGGGCTCGGGCGGCGACCGCTCGTGCCCCGCCCTTCGCTCGCGAGGGGGTCGCCGTCGGGGAAGACGTCGACCGGGGTGGCGGATCACTAGGGCACGGCGGGGGGCGCCCGCCATGCACGCGGGATCAACCGCCCGCGAGTCCGGAAGCGACCATGTACCAGTCGACGATGCGGTCGCCCCAGAAGAGCGTGACGAGTGCGCCGATCGCGAGGAACGGCCCGAACGGGATCGCGATCTTCGAGTCGCTGCGGTCGCGGATCATGAGCGCGGTGCCGACCGCCGAGCCGACGAACGAGGCGAGCAGGAGCGTGAGAAGCACGCCCTTCCAGCCGAGGAACGCGCCGATCATCGCGAGCAGCTTGATGTCGCCGCCGCCCATGCCCTCCCGGCCGGTCGCCGCGTGGTAGGCCCAGGCGACGAACCACAGGATCCCGCCGCCGAGGAGCACGCCCGCGACCGAGCGCCCGAGCGCGCCCCCTCCGCGGGTCGCCGTCGCGATCGCCGCGAACGCGACGCCGACGACGATGCCCGGCAACGTGATGCGGTCGGGCAGGAGCCGGTGGTCCAGGTCGATGTAGGTGAGCGCGACCAGGCTCGCGCCGAACCAGAAGGCCGCGAGCGTGTCGAGCGTGAACCCGCCCTGCACGGCGAGCGCCGCGGCGAGGATCGCCGTGAGCGCCTCGACGATCGCGTACCGCGGCGAGATGCCCTCGCCGCAGTCGCGGCAGCGGCCCCGCAGGAGGAACCAGCCCAGGATCGGCACGTTGTCGTGCCAGCGGATCGCGTGGCCGCAGGACGGGCAGTGGGAGGGCGGCGAGACCAGCGACTGCCCGATCGGCAGGCGGTGGATGACGACGTTCAGGAAACTGCCCACGCAGGCGCCGAGCAGGCCCGCGAAGAGCGCGATCACGATCGTCTCGGCCGTCGGACCCTGCATCGTTCCACCTCCCCGGCCGGGGCCGGGAGGACCCGAATCCTGTCACGCTGTCCACGTGCACGCCACCTCGCCGTCGGGGCCGACGGCGGGGTGCCGTCTCGCAGCCGCCGACCCGGTGCCGGCCCCGGGGGGGCAGGCACCGGCCGCTCAGGGTGCGGCGGGCGCGGCGGCCGGCCCCGGCGGCGGCACGCGCACGAGTGCGCCGGTGTCGCTGCCCGTCCCCACGATCGTTCCCCCCCGCACCCGCGCCGCCACCGCGCCGCGCGCGGCCTCGCGCGTGATGGCCTCGGGGATGAAGAGCAGGCAGGAGGGCGACTCGCACCCGCGCCCCTCGGACCAGTCCTCCGCCGCGCAGATGCTCCCCCGCGCCAGACGCTCGGGCATGCGCCACGCCGCGAGCGGCAGGTAGGCGAGCGGGACCACCGCGGGGCCCGAGCACTCGCCTTCGCGCGCGAGGGATGCGACGGCCTCCTCGGCCACTCGCGCGTGACGCTCGAAGGGGTCGAGCATGAGGCCCGCGCGCCAGCGCTGGTCGCCCAGGCGGTCGAGGAGCATCAGGGCCACGAGCGCGACCAGCACGACCCCGCGAAGCGACCGGGAGCCCGGCACGGCCCGAGAGGCGCGGACGGCCGCCCAGGCGGAGAGCGTCGCGAGGACGACGGTCGCGATCCACAGGAAGCGGGTGAAGAAGACCATCGGGCGAATCGCCGCGAGCCCGAGGTAGGCCGCGACGAGCAGCGCGGGCACCAGGAGGAATCCCGCCTCGCGCCGCCTCGTCGCGGGATCCCGCCCCGCCGCGCGTCCCGCGAACAGGACGAGTCCCGTCGCGACCAGCGGCCAGGTCCACGCGAAGATCGTCCCGCCGAACCACTCGAAGAGGATCAGTCGCAACGTCGCTCCGAGCCCGAGCGGCGCTCCCTGGGCGACGCGGACGAAGCGCTCGTGCTGATCGGGAAGCGCGAGCGCACCGAAGAGCCCGGCCCCCGAGAGGGCCGAGGCGAGCATCGCCG
>JAGWVP010000245.1 GCA_018970825.1 bacterium
TCGGACCCCGAGACCGGCAGGCTCGTGAACGTCCCCGACGCGGTCGTGCGGTTGCGGGATCGCGACGGCGGCATCGTCGACGAGGGCCGGACCCGCGCCGACGGGACCGTCGAACTCCACGGCCGGCCGCTCGAGCGCCTGCGGCTGTGCTGGGAGCGCGGCGAGACCGTCTCCTGCGGGGCGGAGGAGATCGCCGTCGGGCTCGACGCCGTGTTCTTCACCTCGCGCAAGGTGGCACCGCCGCTCGATCCCTCCGAGACGGCCTGGGTCGGCCAGGTCCAGCGCTCGGACGGTTCCCCCTGTTTCGACGGTTCGGTCGGCCCGGAGTTCGCGCTGCGCGGCGGCGTCACGCCGGTCTCGAAGAGCCTCCCGCGCGAACGCTTTCCGGTCACCACCACGGGTGACTTCGTCGCGATCGGACCGGCGGACGCCACGGCGCTCGTCGGCGACTGCGGCAAGGAGTCGATCGACCGTCCTCTCGTCTCGGGCGCAGCGCCGCAGGGCCTCATCCTGCGCGGCTCGAACCAGTTCCCGAAAGCCGACGGCATCTCGATCGCCGACACCCAGGGGCGCCCGGTGACCGATGCCGACAAGCTCTCGGCCGGCGAACTCCTGCGGCTCACCGCGCGCTTTCCCGACCCGGACTCGGACGACCTCGTCTTCGAGTGGCGGGTGACCTCGGGTCCCGGCTTCTTCGAAGGCACCGACGGCAAGCCCGTCGACGGCGATCCACGCCGGACGACCGGGCCGACGGTCGGGCTGCGGCTCGGCAAGGGCGAGCAGTCCGACAAGAGCGACGAGATCACGATCCAGGTGACCGCGAGCGACCTGCGCGGCGGGCTCGTCTCGATGGTGCTCCCGGTCGGCCCGATCGGCCTCGCGCTGCCGTGCCTGCTCATCCCCAAGATCGACAAGATCCTGTGCGGGACGGGCTACGACCCGACGGTGCCCGAGCCGGCAGGCGGGCGCACGAAATTCCTCACCTACGAGTACCGAAACCCGGTCTACAATTCCGCTGCCGACTCCTGCACGTACTACAACCTGGTCGATCCGCAGTGCATCGACCTCGACTGCGACGGGCTGCCCGACCCCGGCACCGATCCCTCGGGCCTTTGCAAGCGCAACACGCTCGGCGGCTGGTGGGCGAAGAACGGCTTCGACCCGGTGACCGGCCTCGGCCCGGACGTGACGACCGCCTGGTACCTGAACAGCAACGACCTGGGATTCGGGCGCGAGATGCACTGCCGCGTGACCGGGTGGCGCACGGCGATCGCCGATCGCCCGGCGTGGGCGCCGATCGCGCCGGAGATCTTCCTCTCGTCCTTCCGACCCGACCTGGTCGCCTCGGCCGCGATCTCGGACTGGAAGTTCGTCCTGCCGAAGTTCCCGGCGACCGTCGCCTGCTACGTCGTGAACTACACGACCGACTACTGCTTCAACTACCCGACGAACGACCCGCAGAACGCGAACCTCGCCTGGCAGGGCCAGCAGTCGATCCTCGCGGACCCGAACGTCGACCCGCTGAACGCCTACGGAACGGTGGCGATGGAGTTCGCACCGGTCGAGGGCTTCGGCGACCTCGGCCCGGTCACGAAGTTCTTCGTCTACGACGGCCGCATCGCCTCCGGAAAGCGCCTCGGAGCCGCGAATCTCGACGGCTGCGGCGCGAAGAGCGTGCCCGAGGTCTGCATGAGCTGCCACGGCGGCAAGTGGCCGGGAGAGTATCCCCAGAACGCGACGATCGACTCGATCGCGGGCGGACTGTCGCTCACCGGAACGCTCTCGAACATCGACGCGAACGACACGGCTGCGACCGACGCGGGCTACCAGTTGCGCCGCGCGATCCTCGAGAAGCTCACGAAGGAGGAGCCCGGGTTCTCGAGCTTCCTGCCGTTCGACCCCTCCACCTACCAGTTCCCGGCGGCCGCGAACTCCGCCGCCCAGGCGAACTCGATCCGCAAACTGAACCAGATCGTGCTGTGGACGAAGCCCACGGACGCGATCCGCGAGATCGTGCGCGGGTGGTACGGCAACGACCTCGTCGCCGGCACCTGGGCGCCCTGGAGGCCGTCCGCCTGGAACGACGACGGGACGACGCCCGGGAACGAAGCCGATCTCCACGACCACGTCTACGCCGTGTCCTGCCGCGGTTGCCACGCGGCGCACTTCTCGATGGACACGCCCTCGTACTTCCCGGGATCGAGCCGGGTGTGCGTGGACGGGTCGGGCGAGGCCGGAAGTTCCCCGACGATGCCGCACGCGAAGCTGACCTACCTGAACCTCTGGAAGTCGGACTTCCCGCAGTTCTCCGCGCTGCCGAGCCTCGAGTCCTGGTACCTCGCGATGGAGCCCGGCTTCACGAGCTGCGACTGACGGGCAGGCACCGGCGGTCCGTGCTAGCGGCGGGCCATGGAGAAGGTCCTCCCCGGGTTTCCGAGCGACGCCCACCTCGCCACCCTCGGCAACGACGTCGCGTCGCTCCGGCGCGACTTCCTGCAGAAGCTGGTCTTCGAGCTCATGAAGTTCGAGGGCGTGGCGACCCTGAACGATCACTACCTGGCTCTCTCCTACGCGCTGCGCGACCGCCTGCTCGAGCGCTGGACGCGCTCGGCCCGCACCTACTTCGAGGGCGGGCACCGCACGGTGATCTACCTCTCGGCGGAGTACCTGCTCGGGCCGCAGCTCGGAAACGCGCTGCTGAACCTCGGCCTGGAGTCGACGGCCCGCGAGGCCATGTCCTCGCTCGGGCTCTCGCTCGACGCGCTGGTCGCGCACGAGGAGGACCCGGGACTCGGCAACGGCGGCCTCGGGCGACTCGCCGCCTGCTTCATGGACTCGCTCGCGACGCTGCGGATCCCCGCGATCGGACACGGGATCCGCTACGAGTTCGGGATCTTCGACCAGGTGATCCGCGACGGCTGGCAGATCGAACGCACCGACCAGTGGCTCCGGCTCGGCTTCCCGTGGGAGGTGCGACGCAGCGAGATCGAGGTCACGGTCGGCTTCGGCGGCCACACCGAGGAGGTTCCCGACGACGAGGGCGGGCACCGCAGGCGCTGGACCCCGGAGCGGGTCGTGAAGGGCATCCCCTCGGACGTCCCGGTGCTCGGGTACGGGGTCGCGAACACGAACTTCCTGCGGCTCTGGAGCGCGGCCCCGACCGACGAGTTCGACCTCGACGCCTTCCAGGTGGGCGAGTACTGGCG
Source organism: bacterium (assembly GCA_018970825.1). Lineage (GTDB taxonomy): Bacteria > Desulfobacterota > Binatia > UBA12015 > UBA12015 > REEB422. The sequence continues at coordinate 3,207 of JAGWVP010000245.1, forward strand.
CGCCGTCGAGGAGAAGGCGCGCTGCGAGAACATCACGAAGATCCTCTATCCGAACGACAGCAAGCCCGCGGGCAAGCAGCTCCGCCTCGAGCAGGAGGCATTCTTCGTCTCGTGCGCCCTGCAGGATTGCATCCGGCTGCTCCTCGCGCGCAGGCCGATCCGCGATTTCGCGGAGGTCTACCGGGTCCAGTTGAACGACACGCACCCGTCGCTCGCCGTGCCGGAGCTCATGCGGCTTCTCATGGACGAGCACGGCCTCGGTTGGGACGAGGCCTGGGACGTGACGACCCGGAGCGTCTCCTACACGAACCACACCCTCATGCCCGAGGCGCTCGAGTCCTGGCCCCTGCCCCTCTTCGCGCAACTCCTGCCGCGTCACCTCGAGATCGTCTACGAGATCAACCGTCGCTTTCTCGACCAGGTGCGCGCGATGCGACCGGACGACCCCGACCTTCCGCGGAGAGTTTCCCTGATCGACGAGCGCGGCGAGAAGAGCGTGCGCATGGCCTACCTCGCGACCGTCGCGAGCCACGCCGTGAACGGCGTCGCGGCCCTGCACTCGCGGCTCCTGCGCGAGACCGTGCTGCGCGACTTCGCCGAGCTCTGGCCCGAGCGGTTCACGAACGTGACCAACGGCGTCACGCCGAGGCGCTTCCTCGGAATCGCGAACCCGCGCCTCACCTCGCTCGTCACCGAGGCGATCGGGGAGGGCTGGCTCGGCGACCTCGACCGGCTCTCGGGGCTCGAGAAGTTCGCCGACGACGCGGGATTCCGGGACCGCTGGCACGCGGTGAAGGCCGCGAACAAGGCCTCCTTCGCCGAGTGGCTGCGGGTCGCCCACGGGCTCGAGTTCGATCCCACGTCGCTCGTCGGCGCGCAGGTGAAGCGGATCCACGAGTACAAGCGCCAGCTCCTCGCCCTCCTCCACCTCGCCTGGTTGCAGCGCCACCCCGAGGTCCTCGAGTCCTCCGGCGTGCCGCGCACGCTCGTCATGGCCGGCAAGGCCGCACCCGGCTACGCCCGCGCGAAACTCGTGATCAAGCTCGCGCACGAGGTGGGTGCCGCGATCGCGCGCGACGCCCGCATCCGCGAGAGGCTGCGCTTCGTGTTCGTGCCCGACTTCAACGTGAAGACGGGGCAGCACATCTACCCCTCGGCCGACCTCTCGCTCCAGATCTCGACGGCCGGACTCGAAGCCTCGGGGACCGGCAACATGAAGTTCGCGCTCTCCGGGGCCCTCACGATCGGCACGCTCGACGGTGCGAACGTCGAGATCCGCGAGGCCGTCGGCGCCGAGAACTTCTTCCTCTTCGGCCTGACGACCCACGAGATCGAGACGATGCGACGGTCGGGCTGGAGCCCGCGCTCGGTGCTCGACGCGGACCCGGAACTCGCCGCGATCCTCGACGACCTCGCGGGAAGCCGGTTCTCGCCGGGCGAGCCCGGCCTGTTCGCACCGATCGTCGATTCGCTCGTCTCCTCGGACCCCTTCTTCGTGCTCGCCGACTTCCGGGCCTACGTCGACTGCCAGGAACGCGCGTCGGCAGCCTACCTCGACCGGGACGCGTGGACGCGGGCCTCGATCCTGAACGCGGCGCGGTGCGGCCGTTTCAGCTCCGACCGCTCGATCCGCGAGTACGCCGAACGCATCTGGAAGGTGCCGTCGGTCGACCTGCCCGGCCCGCCCTGAGGTCCCGGGGCGGGGCCCGCGGCGGGAGAGGCACCGGCCGCGGGGCATGCTCCCCTCCGCCCGGGCGCCCCCGGGCGCGGCGCACCCCGCGCTTCAGGCCGCTTCGCCCCGCGGGGTCAGGCGGAAGACGCGGATGTTGCGATCCGTGCGTCGCTCGTAGACGGACATCTGCGGAATCGTCCGCTTGATCGCTTCCCAGCAGCGGGCCTTCTCCTCGTCGTCGAGCACCTGCGCGGTCGCGCGCACCCGCCGGCCCCGCAACTGCAACTCGACCTCGGGATGCGCCTCGAGGTTGTAGCGCCAGGCGGGATGGCGCTCCTGCCCCATCGCGCTCGCGACCACGAGCATCGAGTCGCCGTCGGCCACCCAGGCGAGCTGGACCGCGTGTGGACGCCCCGTCCTGCGCCCCTTCGTCGTGAGGGTGAGCATGGGCAGGGTCGGCACACCGGTCGAGGTCGCGCGACCGTTGGTCGCGCGGAAGATCCA
>JAGWVP010000246.1 GCA_018970825.1 bacterium
ACCCCGGCCGGGGTCAGGGCCGGTGCGGTCGCGGACATCGACACGGCGGTGGGAACCGTGAGCGCCGGCAACTTCTTCGTCTTCAGCCGCGGGCCCTGGGCGACGGACTCGGACGGCGACTGTCGGATCGACCAGTTCAACACGGTCCCGCTCGGCATGGACCCCACCAAGCCGCTCGCCAACCCGGTGACCACCCCGGTCTCCGATCCCGTTCAGTTCCTCTCGGGCTACGAGAGCTGATCCCGCACCCGCCGGGACACGAAGGGAGGCTCGCCGTGAAGACGATCGGCACCGCTGGTTCTCGCACCCGGAGCCCGCTGCGCGGGCACGGAACCCCTTCCCTGGTCGTCGCGGTCCTGGGCGTGCTCCTCGCGCGCCCGGCCGCGGCAGCCTCGTCCTGCCCCTCCGCACCGACGAAGGCCACGATGGGCAGCCGCCTCGGCATCGCGGTCGAGTTCCACGTCGAGAACTCCTTTCTCGGCTCCGAAGAGGAGACCGACTACGTGCTCGAGCTGTCGTCGGCCGCGCACGACGCCGGCGTGACCGTCACCTTCGGTCTCGGCCGCGACCTGCTCGACGACTACGCCGACGACCCCGACGGCGACGGGTACGGCACCGACGGGCGTACCGGGATCGAGCTCTCCCGGACGCTCGCCGAGGTCGTCGCCGCGATCCACGCCGACTGCCAGGAGGTCGGACTCCACGCCGACGTGCCCGAGTCGATGTCGGCGGACGGGGTGGAGTCGCTGCTCCGCGGGTACCTGTCGCAGTTGCGCCGCGCCGGCGCGCGCACCGCGGTCGCCTCCGGTGTCTGCAACGAGACGCCTGCGGACGCGACCGGTGGCTGGCTGGAAGCCGCGCGGCGCGCGGGGCTGCGCGGGGTGGCCGGGGTCGTGACCTACTGCCAGGGGTCGCTCGATCCCGCGAACGCCCGCTGGATCGACCCGGGTTCGTGCTCGCCCTCCTTCCCCACCCACTGTCACTTCGCAGCCCCCGAAGACGACGCGACGCAGCGAGTCGGCGTTTGGCGTGCGAACGCGACGTCGTCGTGGATCGACCCTGCGGCGCGCGGCCGCGTCGCGATCATCGGCGGGATCGGCACGATCGACGGCTTCGCCGAGTCGAACCTGCCGTGTCTCGCGGAGACCGACGCGCGGCGCTCGTGCACCGGGTACTCGAACCCGGGCGACGCCGACCTCGACGCCGCTTCCTTCGTGGCACGGGTGCAGGCCGCCGAGCGCGACGCTCGCACCGGCACGGTGGGCGATGCCGCCTACCAGACCTTCTCGACCAACGTACGGGCATCGAGCGCCTACGTCTCCGCGATCTTCCAGCGGATCGTCGCCCGGCTCGCCGACACGACCTCTGCTTCCGGCGCAGCGCTCTCGGACGTCACCGCGTTCGTCGGCCTGCGGGCCGTGGAGCGCCTGAATCGCTGATGCGTGGGGCGACCGGCGAGCCCCGGCATCCCCCACGGAGGAGAAACATGAAGACCCGTCAGCCGATTCCTCCCGCGGCCGTCGAATGGATCGACCCGACACTGCTGCCGGTGCAGCATCCGGCGCGAGGCGCAGAGGCGGATCCGCATCGCGGCGTCCGCGGCCTCATGGTCGCGATCCTGTCGGACGCGCTCTTCTGCCTCGCCCTCGGGCGAGCCACGCAGGTGACGGCGCGGCGACTCGGGCGCGACGCGCTCTCCTGGGTCCTCTCCGAAGATCGGTCGGGCCTCTTCGCCTTCGGCAGCATCTGCGACGCGCTCGGCCTCGACTCGGGATCGCTGCGGCAACGGCTGCTCGCGATGCCTCGCGACCTTCCTCGCCGCCGCGATCCCGGGCGAGTCCACCGGGTGGAAGCCCACCACGTCGCGATCGTCGCCCCCCGGGTGAGGCGGCGGCCGGAGCCCCGGCGACGGCGACGGAGCATACGCGATCGAAGCGTGGCCTGAGCGCCCGGGACGTTCCGGGCGGGGCCTTCCGGTCGCCGCGTCGACGCGCCGAAAGGCGTGCCCACGCAGCGGCCGGCAGCCTCAGGGAGTGGCGAATCTCGGCACGTCGTCCGGCAGCGGTGCCACCATCCAGCCCACGCGACACCCGCGTCGCACGAGTTCGGGCTCGATCTCGCCGAACACGCGGCGGTAGCGGAACCACGGGATCGTCGTCCAGAGGTGGTGGACGAGATGGTAGTTCTGCCCGAGCAGGAGCGCGTTCGACGCCGCGCCCGGATAGATGCGCGTGTCGAAGTAGCGGGCGCGACTGTCGTACGGATAGTGCGGCACGAAGTCGAACGCGAAGGCGAGGAAGACGAGCGCCGCCATCGAGGGCCCGAGCCAGACGACGAAGAAAGTGTCGAACCACCCGCCCGCGATGGAGCACGCGATCGTCGCGGCGAGCGCCCCGTCGACGAGCAGCGCCTCCGCGAGCTGGCCCGGGGTGCGCCAGAGCCGGCGCCGGTAGAAGGCGACGTGGTAGCTGACGAGTATCCCGAGGCACCACAGCGGCAGCAGCCACCGCGGGCGCATCGACACGACGTAGTCCGGGTCCTTCGCCGGGTCGTTCGTGTGCGCATGGTGCGCCAGGTGCACGCCGCGGAAGAGCGGCAGCGAGATCGTGAGCGGCAGCGCGCCCAGCCGCCCGACGAGGCCGTTCACCCAGCGCCGTTCGTGGGCCACGCCGTGCACCGCCTCGTGCATCGGCGTGAAGCCGACGTAGATCGCTGTCGCGTTCACCGCGACGACGAGCCACGCGGGCCAGCCGCCGGCGAGGTAGCCCCAGGTGCCGAGCCCGAGCGTCGCGTAGGCGAGCACGATCAGCCACACGGTCGGGTTGCCGAGCGTGCCCGAAGGCGCACCGATCCACGAGCGGTCGACGGGGATCGGCGGGAGGGACGACGGGGACATCGGCGCCGTTCTCTCAGCCCGACCACGCGGCGAGGAACTCGCCGATCTCGACCTCGGCGACGATCGGGGCACTCGCGAGGAGTTCGATCCGGATGCGACCCGGCCCCTCGGGCGAAGCCCGCAGGATCCAGTCCGGGTTCAGGTAGACGTCGCGGCGCTCGTCCGGGCCGACCACCTCGCTCACGCGGATGACCCGCCCGTGGACCCCGGTGAACAGCAGCGCCTTGGGTTCGTGCACGGTGGAGAGGGTACCAGCCGCCGCCGCGACGGGAAGCCCGCCCCCTCGCCCCGATCGCGCGCCAGCCCGGACTCACGCTGGTGATTCGCCCCCCGTCCAGGTGCTAGGCTCGCGCTCCGTGAGCAGGGACCGCTTCCTGGAACGTCAAGCGGACGTGCGTGCGAGCGCGGCCGGACTTGCCGAGGCCGTTTCGCAACCCGCAGGGGACATCGTCCGCGACGCCACGATCCAGCGCTTCGAGTTCACCTTCGAGGCCGTCTGGAAGACCTTGAAGCTCTGGCTCGAGCACCAGGGGCATTCCTGTGCCAGCCCCCGCGCGACGCTCAAGTGCGCCTTCGAGCAGGGCCTGATGCGGGACACCGACGAAGCCGACGTCTGGCTCCGCATGCTCGAAGATCGCAACCTCACCTCGCATGCCTACGACCAGGCGCTCGCGACGAGGATCCACGATCACGTGGTGAAAGCCGATGCCGATGCGATCGCGCGGATGGCTGCCACGATCGCCGGACTTCGGTGGGATTGACGATCGTGCCGACCCTCGACCTCCGCGAACGCGACCTCGAGACGCTTCGCCGGACCTTCGAGCGCTTCCCCTTCGTGCGAGAAGTGCGCGTCTTCGGATCGCGCGTGGCCGGGGGCGCGCGCCCCGCCTCCGACGTCGACCTCGCGGTGTGGGCGCCGGGCGCGACGACCGGCGAGTGGAACGACCTGGTCGAGGCGATCGAGGAAGCCCCGATCATCCTACGGCTCGACCTCGTCCGCCGCGACGAGCAGACCGACCCCCGACTGCTCGCCCGCATCGAGCGCGAGGGCATCCCGATCTGGCCCTGACGAGTTCGGCCGGGGCGGGACGGCCGCCTCGCTCAGCTCGTCCACCCCCTGCGGCGCCCCCGCCCCCAACTGAGCCCCCGTTTTCCCCTGCGGGGAGGGCGTCGCGATCGCGGCGCCCTCCCCCGCGCCCTCCCGTTCGAATCACCCTCGCCACCCCCGCCGACCCGTGCCATCGTCGCGGGATGAATCCCCCGACTTCCGCACTCGGCCCCTCGAAGTTTCGAAGCGCGACCTCCCTCGCGGCCCTCGCCGCCGTCGCCCTCGCCTGCACGCTCGGCTGCGGCGGCGACTCCGACGGCAGCGCCGGGCCGAGGCCGACGGGTACGCCCTCGGCCTCCCCCACGCCCGCGCCGTCGCGCAGCCCCGACCCGAGCGGGCTGCCGCTCTCCGAGGTCCGCCTCCCGCCCGGCTTCGAGATCACCGTCTTCGCGCACCCGGTGCCCCGCGCCCGCGCGATGGCGCTCGGCCCGCGCGGAACGCTCTTCGTCGGTACCTTCGACCAGGACGGGAAGATCTGGGCTCTGCGCGACGAAGACGCGGACGGCCGCGCCGAGCGCAAGGTCGTGCTCGCGCAGGGGCCGAAGCTCCCGGTCGGCGTCGACGTGCACGACGGCGACCTCTGGTTCACCGGCGTGACCGAGCTCTGGCGGATCGACGACGTCGAGGACCACCTGGTCGAGAACGCGCCGCGCACGCTCGTCGTGGACGATCTGCCCGACGGCGACACCCACACCTGGAAGCTCGTCCGCTTCGGTCCCGACGGACTCGCCTACGTGCCGGTCGGCGCCCCCTGCAACGTCTGCACGGTCGAGGATCCCTATGCGGGGCTGCTGCGGATGCGACCCGACGGTTCGGGACGCGAGGTCGTCGCGCGCGGCATCCGCAACACCGTGGGCTTCGACTGGAGCCCATCCACCGGAGAGCTTTGGCTCACCGACAACGGACGCGACCTGATCGCCGACACCGTGCCGCCCGACGAGCTGAACCGCATCCCGGCCGGAAGCACCTCGGTACCGCATTTCGGCTTCCCCTGGCTGCACGGTGCGGGGATCGTCGACCCGGATCTCGGCGCGACCGGGCCCGGCGGCTACCTCGTGCCCGCCCGCGAGCTCGACGCCCACGTCGCACCGCTCGGCATGCGCTTCTACACGGGAGAGTCGTTCCCGCAGGAGTACCGCGGCGACGTCTTCATCGCGGAGCACGGCAGCTGGAACCGCACGGTGCCGCTGGGCGCGCGCGTCATGCGCGTCCCGATCGCAGCCGACGGCCGCGCCGCCGAGGGCTACGAGATCTTCGCCGAGGGCTGGCAGCGCCCCGACGGCTCTCGCTGGGGGCGCCCGGTCGACGTGCTCGTCACGCCCGAGGGCGACCTGCTCGTGAGCGACGACCAGGCCGGCGCGATCTACCG
>JAGWVP010000247.1 GCA_018970825.1 bacterium
CCGCGTCGGTGTCGACCCGGGTCGCCGGCCCGGTGCGCTGCACGGAGTGCATGACGACGAGCCCGCAGCGGGCGCGAGCGAGCTCCGGGTCGAGCGCGGAATCGGGGAAACCCTGGATGTCGTTCAGCCAGTCGACGCCGCGCGCGAGCGCCCATCGCTGCGTGTCGGGGGCAAACGTATCGATCGAGAGCGGCACGCCGCGCGCGATCAGCCGGTCGACGACCGACTCGAGCCTGCGGATCTCCTCGACGGCGGGGACCGGGATCGCGCCCGGGCGGCTCGACGCGGCACCGAGGTCGATCGCGTCGGCGCCCTGCTCGACGAGTTCGAGTGCGCGCTCGAAGGCGCGGTCGGGATCGAGCCAGCGGCCTCCGTCGGAGAAGGAGTCCTCGGTCATGTTGAGGATGCCGGCGATCCGCGGGGGGAAGGGTCGGGGGGGCGGCGTGTCGCCTCCGGGTGGCATGGGTCGGTGCTTATCACGGCCCGCGGTCGGGGGCGGCGCCGGGGGCTCGGTGCCGGGACCGCCCGCTTGCGGAGATGGTCGGCTGGTCGGACGGAAGGTCACCGCTCGCGCGCCGGGCCGCGAAGGAGATCCCAGAAGCCGCGTGGGCTCACGATCTTCAAGGGCGAGCGTGCCGCGACCCGGAGCACGGCTGCATCCCCCGTGACCAGCACGTCCGCAGCACCGGCAACGGCGGAGGCCACGATCCACTCGTCGTCCGGGTCCGTGATGTTCAAGCCCAGGTGCTTGCGTGGCTTCTCGACGACGGTCGCCTCGCGCAGCAGCGCTTCGATTTCGTCGATCGACTTCTTCGGGAGCTTGATCCTGGTGCGGAGCGTCTCGCGAAGTTCGTCGAGGACGACCTCGCCGACGATCAGCTCGTGCTCGAGCAGGACGTGCGCGAACAGGTCCGCGCAAAGACCGCGCGTCGCGAACGCCGCCACGAGGACGTTCGTGTCGAAGAAGACCTTCACGAAACGTCGCGGAAGACGTCCTCGTCGGTCAGATACCCCTGCGACTCCGCCAGGGGCAGCGTCCGCTTCCGCAGCCGCTCGAAGCGGAGCAGCGCAAGCTGCCGCCGAAGCGCGTCCCGTGCGAGGTCGCTGCGCGTCCGACCCGTGCGGGCGCAGGCTCGGTCGAGCTCGCGCTCGAGTTCGTCGTCGAGGCGGATCGTGATGGTCGAGGTCTTCACGTGCGACACTGTAACACACAAGGGCGTGCCGGCAATCGGCACCCGGGACGTCATCGATGGCCTTCAGGCGTCAGCGTCCGGGCACGACGGCGATCCCGCCGAGGACGAGGGCCAACTTCGCCGCGGGCACCCGCCCGCCCCATTGCGTCGGATATCTTCGATCGGCCACCACGATCTGCGAGACGGTCGCGACCGAATCCCTGGGGAGACCGGTCGCGGCGGTTCCGAGAAGAGCGTTCCCGGGGGCCTCGGCCCAGGCGACGTTGCTCGACCACCACGGGTCGACGACCTCCGGAGATCTCGGAAACCAGGCTTGGCGGACAGTGCGGAGATCCACCTCGGACCCCTCTCGTCCTTTTCGCCCTAGCGCGGGTTCGGCGCCGTTGACAGAGTCGCGCCGGAAATTCTTCCATCCGCCGAGACGCGACTGCCCCTGCAGCCTGCGGGCCGACGGCCGGTCTACGGAGATCGCGATTTACTGAAAGAAAGAGGTTCGCGATGGCCGGACGGATCGGTCGGGTGGGGTGTGCGCTCTCGCTTGCCGGCGTGCTGCTGGCACCGTCGGGAGTGCTTGCTGCGACGGACGGCGAGCTTTGCGAGTCGGCGAAACTGAAGGCTGCGGGCACGTTCGCGCAGTGCCGCGGCAAGGCGGACTCGGTGGATGCCAAGTCGCCGGACGCGACCAAACGGCAGGCGTCCTACGACAAGTGCGAAGCGAACCTGGCGAAGGCTTACGCGAAAGCCGAGAACAAATACGGCGCCGAGTGCCCGACGGTGGGTGACGTGACCGACGTTCGGGACTACCTCTCGCAGTGCACGGACGACGTGGGCGCAGCGACCCAGCCCGGCGGGGGCGTGCCGGACTACGTGGTGGATCTCGCGGCGTGCAGCACGAGCCTGTCGTCGACGCAGGCGCAGTTGACGACGTGCACCGGGGACGAGGCGACCTGCCAGTCGAGCCTCGCGACGGCGCAGTCGGGCACGTCGACGGCCGCGGACGTGCTGGCCGGCAAGACCTTCTCCAGCGGGGCGGGACTGGGCGCGACCGGCACGATGCCGAACGTCGGCGCCGTCACGATCACGCCCGGTGCGACGAGCCAGGCGATCGCGGCCGGCTACCACGACGGGTCGGGCACGGTGGCCGGTGACGCCGACCTCGTGGCGGGCAACATCGTGAGCGGCGTGAGCGTCTTCGGCGTCACGGGCACGGCCACGACCGGGACGACGATCACGAACGGCCTCTTGAAAACCGGCCAGACGACCTCCTGGGGCGCGGGAAGCGATGGTGCGGTTCGGGCGGGCACGGCGGAGTCCTTCACCGACAACGGCAACGGCACGGTGACGGACAACCGCACGGGTCTCACGTGGGAGAAGAAGTCGGACGACGACGGCATCCACGACCAGGACACCTTTTACACGTGGGGCTCCGCCCAGACCGGTCTGATGGACGGGACGATGGTGACGACGTTCCTCGCGGCGCTGAACACCGCCCCATGCTTCGCCGGGTCCTGCGACTGGCGGATACCGAACCGTGCGGAACTCCTTTCGATCACGAACCTCCAGACGGTTGCCCCCGCGGTCTCCAGCCCCTTCAACAACAACTGCGGTTCCGTCTATGTTTACCCCGGCGTTCCCGGCAACCCCGGCTGCACCGTCACGAGCTGCAGCTGTACGAAAACCAACAATGAGGCCGATGCCTGGAAGTCCTTCTACTGGTCGTCCTCGACGGTCCATTCGAAGCCCAGTACCGCGTGGGGTGTGTTTTTCGTCACTGGCGACGTCGGCTCTGTCACCAAGTCGTCCTCGGGGCTGTACGTCGGGGGCTACGTCCGTGCCGTTCGCGGCGGATTGTGACCTGGTGATCTGATCCCTCGAGACTCGACCTCTCGTCTGACCCGCCCGCGGCTTGACCGTGGGCGGGTCGCGTTTCGAGATCAGTCCACGACCCCCCGGCTCCGCGCATGGTCCCGGGGCCCCGTCGGGGCAGGCGAGTCACCTTCCGTCCGCTGGACCGTCTCCGCACTCGAGGGCGCATTCGCTTCTCCCTGCACCCGGCCTGGGCTCGTGCGGGCATGGAACGCTTCCCCTTCGGGCTGACCGACCGAGGCGCTCCTCGATGGCTCCCCTTCGGGGGGTCCGGTACCCTCGGTGCATGCCCCTCGCGGACCCGTTACCCGGCCCGCCGCCGTCCGCGCCCGAGGAAGCGACTCTCATCGACATCCGGCACGTGTCGCGACACTACCGGCGCGGCGTCGACGAGGTGCACGCGCTAGACGACGTGTCGCTCCGGATCGCCCCGGGCCGCTTCGTCGCCTTCATGGGGCCGTCGGGTTCCGGCAAGTCGACGCTCATGAACCTGGTCTCCGGGCTCGACCGGCCGAGCGAGGGCGAGGTGGTCGTCGCGGGGCAGTCGCTCGGCGACCTCGACGAGGACGAGCTCGCGGCCTGGCGCGCCCGCCACGTGGGGCTCATCTTCCAGTTCTTCAACCTGATCCCGGTGCTCGACGCGCGCGACAACGTGGCCCTGCCGCTGCTGCTGACCGACCTCGGCAAGGCCGAGCGCCACCGCCGCGCCGAGACCGCGCTGCGCGTGGTCGGGCTCGACCACCGCCTCGACCACCGCCCGAACACGCTCTCGGGCGGCGAGCAGCAGCGCGTCGCGATCGCCCGCGCGATCGTGACCGACCCCGACCTGATCGTCGCCGACGAGCCGACCGGCGACCTCGACGCGAAGAACGCCGAGGCGACGCTCGGGCTGCTGCGCGAGCTGACCGACGCCTTCGGCAAGACGATCGTCATGGTCACCCACGACCCGCGCGCCCTGCGCTTCGTCGACGAGGTCTTCCACCTCGACAAGGGACTCCTGCTCGAAGGAAGCGACGCCGAGCGGGCCTCGGAGGCGATCCGGCTCGCGGCGGGCGGGCACGCGTCGGCGGGGGCGCGCCCGTGAAGTACGCGGGGCTCGTGCTCGCGAACCTCGGCCGCAACAAGCTGCGCAGCCTGTTCACGGCGGGCGCGATCGCGCTCGCGGTCCTGCTCGTGTGCCTGCTCATGACCATGCCCGCGGGCCTCGACCGCCTGATCTCGGACCTCGGCAGCAACACCCGCATCTCGGTCCACAACAAGGCGGGGCTCGTCTACTCGATGCCGCAGTCGTTCACGCGCAAGGTGCGGCAGCTCGACGGGGTGCTCGCGGCGGTGTCGATGACCTGGTTCGGCGGTGCCTACGAGGAGGAGGGGAGGGTCACCTTCCCGAACTTCGCGGTCGAGGCGGAGCACGTGGGCTCGGTCTATCCCGACTACGTGTTCACCCCGGGCGCAGTGGACGAATTCGTGCGCCACCGCGACGGCGCGATCGTCGGGCGCAAGATCATGCGCCAGTACGGCTGGAAGGTCGGCGACCGGATCACGCTGCGGAGCACGGTGTGGCCGGCGAATCTCGACGTGCGCATCGTCGGCGAGATCGCCGACGACAACGCGCCGATGCTGTGGATCAACCGGACCTACCTCGACGAGACGCTGAAGGCGGCCGGGCGCGGCGGGCTCGGGATCGCCGGCATCATCTGGGTGCGCGTCGACCGACCGGAGCGGGTCGGCGCGCTCATGTCCGAGATCGACGAGATGTCGCGCAACAGCGAGTCGCCGACCGCGAGCGAGACCGAGAAGAGCTTCATCTCGAACTTCTTCGGCTCGCTGAAGGGCTTCGTGACGATCATTCTGATCGTGACGGCGCTCGTCTCGCTCTGCATCGTCTTCATCGCGGCGAACACCGCCTCGATGGCGGTGCGCGAGCGCTCGGGCGAGATCGCGGTCATGAAGGCGATGGGCTTCGGGCGCCGAGCGATCTTCGGCACCCTGCTCGCCGAGGCGACGCTGCTCTCGACCTTCGCCGGCGCGCTCGGCGTCGCGGGGGCGATCGCGCTCACTCGGGCATTGAAGACGGTCGCGACGCTCGGGCCGACGCTCGGGCCGCTCGGGAACTTCACGGTGACGAACGACGTCGTCACCGCGGGGCTCGCGCTCTCGCTGTTCGTGGGCCTGCTCTCCGGGCTCGTCCCGGCGCTCGGCGCGGCGCGGAAGCCGGTCGTCGACGCGCTGCGAGAGGTGTTCTGACGTGGGCTCCGGAGCCGACCCCGAGCCGGGCGCCGGGAAGCCCGCGCCCGTCCGTTGGATCG
>JAGWVP010000248.1 GCA_018970825.1 bacterium
CGTCGCGGCCCGGTAGGGATCGGCCTCGGCGAAGAGGCTCGCATCCTCGACGGCTCGTGCGACCTGCTCTCCGTCGAGATCGCCGCGGGCCAGGACGGCGAAGCCGTAGCGCACGCTCGCACGCGCCCGGCGACGGTCGGTCAGGTTCGAGAGGATGCGCAGGTGGGCGCGGCCGCCCGAGATTTCCGCGACGAGCGGAGCCGTCCCCTCCGCGATCGTGTTGATCGCGTTGGCGCCCATCGCGTCGCCGACCTCGACGAGGAGATGGACGACGACGTAGGTCCGCCCGAGGGGCGCCTGTACGACCCGGGCTTCGACGCCGCGCGATCCGCCGCCGCGCCTCGCCATGCCGGGCTCGATCTCGTCGACGCGGGCTCGGATCCGGGCTTCGGCACCGAGGATGCGTGCGCAGGCAGCCTCGGGGTCCGCCACGTCGACCAGCTGGATCTGCGCGATCATGCACGGCGGGTCGCTGCTCGCGACGAACCCTCCGTCGGCGCGGGCGAGCCTCGCCGCGTTGCTCGCCGCGGCGATCACCGAGGGCTCCTCGGTGACCATGGGGACGAGCAGGTCGCGGCCGTTCACGACGAAGTTGAGCGCGACGCCGAGCGGAAGCGCGTGGACCCCGATCGTGTTCTCGGTGAGGCGCGCCGCGGTCTCGAGCGTGAGCGGGGCGGCGTTGCGCAGCGCCTCGGCTTCCGCCGCATCGAGACCGACGACCTCGGCGATCCAGCGCTGACGCTCTTCGACGGTCTTCTCCTGAAAGCCCGGGAGGCGGGATCCGGTGGCACGGGTCATGCCCGCCCCCGGGGCGTCCGGCGCGGGCCGTTCACGGCCGCCCAGCCCTGCAGTCGCGGCCCGAGGACCACCGGCACCCTGCGAAGGTCGGCGAGCGTACGACTGCCCGTGAGCAGCATCGCCGTCCGCAGTCCGTCGACGAGGTCCTGGAGGAAGGATCGGGCGCCTTCGACACCGCCCGCGCGGTAGGCCTGGTAGACCGGGAGCGCGACCCCCGCGAGCGAGGCTCCGAGGGCGATCGCCCGTGCGACGTCGAGCCCGTCGCGCACGCCGCCGCTCGCGACCACCTCGAACCCGAGATCGCGGACCCCGAGCAGGCCCGCGGCGGTGGGGATTCCCCAATCCCGAAAGGTCTCCCCGATCCGGGCCGCGCGGTCGCCCCGCAGCGCCTCGATGCGGACCCAGGAGGTCCCCCCGGCACCCGAGACGTCGAGGTGCCGGACACCCGCGGCGCGAAGCCGCGTCGCGACCGTGCGGGAAATTCCGCAACCCGTCTCCTTCGCGACGACCGGCACTCGCAGTCCGCGGGCGAGGCGCCGGAAGGTCGCGGTCCCGTCGCGGAAGTCCCTGTCCCCCTCGGGCTGGACGAGCTCCTGCGCGACGTTCAGGTGGATGCAGATGGCATCCGCTTCGAGGGCGTCGACGAGTTCGGCGAACTGCCCGATCTCCATCGAGCGGGCCTGTGCGAGTCCGATGTTCGCGAGCAGAACAGTCGTCGGTGCGAAGCGACGTACTTCGTAGGTCCACCCGCTGTCGCGGCGCTTCTGCATCGCGCGCTGGCTGCCGACGCCGAAGGCGATTCCGAACTCCTCGGCGAGGGATGCGAGGTCGCGGTTGACCTCGAATGCACTCCCGGTGCCCCCGGTCATTCCGGTGATCACGAGCGGGGCCCGCAGCCGTTTGCCGAGCCAGCGCGTCGAGCAGTCGACTTCGTCGAACGACAGGTCGGGCACCGCGTCGTGCAGCAGATCGACTTCCTCGAGGAGGGTCGTCTTGCGCAGCGCCTCGACGTCCTCGCGCAGGCAGAGGTCGAGGTGCGCTTGCTTGCGCTCCGCGATCGCGTCCGCCGCCCTCGAAGTGCGGGAGGCCCGCGCGGGTCCCTGCGATCCGGTCTTCGCGGGCCGCCCCGCGACCCTTCGCTTGCGCTCAGCCACGAAGCACCCCACGCGCGCCGTCGGCATCGACCCGGGCCCCCCGGTCGAGGACGACCGCGAGAGGAACGAGTCCTGCTGCGCGCCACGAGGATCGAAGGGCCACGGCGTGATCGTCTCCCACGAGGGCGATCGCGCAATCCCCGCCACCCGCACCGGAAACCCGGGCGACGGCCCCCTCGCGCCGGGCGACCTCGACCGCGAGCCTCAGGCGCGGGGTGAGGATCGGCAGGGTCGCGATCGGGGCGAGCCGCTCGAGCCAGCGGCCCGAGGCCGCAAACGCCTGCCGGACCTGTTCCGCGACACCGCATCGAAGCGCCCCGACGAACAGCCGCGTCGCCTGCTCCATGCCCTCGGTCCAGACCTCGAGGACGCGCCGTTCGGGCCCCTCGAAGCCGCGCCCGTAGCGGCTCGCCCGCGGGCCGGTCCGGGCAGCACGCCCCGTCGCCACCGCCTCGAGCGAGACGCCGACCGGGAGCGCCAGGCGCTCGACGACGAGGGCTCGCGCGGGGTCGGCGCCCAGGGCGGCCGCGGCTTCCGCGAGCGATCGAGGAGACGGGATGCGGTCGAGTCCGGTGATGGCCGAGATCCCGCCGCAGGTCGAGGCGACGACGTCCGCCGCCGATCCGCCCCCCTGGGCGGTGCGGTGAGCGAGGATCGCGGTCGCGACCCGCGTGGAGGCCCCGTGATCGCTCGCCGGATCTTCTCCCGCGACGGCTCGGCAGGCGGTCACGACGGCGACCGTCGCGGCCGCGCTTCCACCGAGTCCGGTCTTGTCGGCGCCCGGCGCGTCGAGGTCGCCCGCGGTCTCGAGATCGAGGTCGATCCCTTCGAGCCCGCCCGACCGTGCGGCGAGCCAGGCGGCGAACGCAACGAAGCGCAACTCGGCGGGGGCGGCCTCCGCGGTGGCGGGCTCCGTCCCGATCATGCACCTGCGCGCGCCGTCGCCGATCGCGATCCGACCGCGGCCCGGCCGCCACGAGGCGCGGCACGAGACCCGGCGGGACACTGCGGCCACGACGGCCGTGCCGCCGCGGGTCGCGGCGTACTCGCCGGCGACGAACAGCTTGCCGGGCGCGGACACGGTCAGGTCCAGGGACACGGGCCTTCGAGGATGGCGACACCGGGACCGGGACGAGCCCGGATCACCCGGGAGACCCCGGGGATCTCGGCGAGGCGAGACGCGACCGCGTCGAGGTCCGCTCCGGCACACAGCACCTTCACCTGGGGGCCGGCGTCCATCGTGAACCAACCGCGAAGCCCCTCGCCCCGCATCCGGCGCACGAGCGCGATCACCTCGAGCGTGGGCGGCGCCCAGTAGAGAACCGGCGGGCGGGCCGCGATCGCGGTTGCGTGCATCCGCAGGCAGTTCTCCTCGGCGATCGTCCCGGCCCGCTCGAGGTCGCGCCGCGCGATCGCGACGCGCATCGCGGAGAGGTCGTCCTCCTGGGCCGCGAGCCAACCGGGGTAGAGAGGCGAGGTCCGGGCCACGTGCTCCATCGCGTCGCGCGAGCCGACGTCCTTCTTGCCCTCGTTGACGACCGCGACGGCCATCGCGACGTCCCATTCGCCGACGCCCTGGAGCGGTGTCGCGACCGAGTCCGCACCGTCGTCGCGATCGCCCCGGCTCCACTCGACGAAGCCACCGAAGACGGATCGCGCCGCCGAACCCGAGCCCCTGCGGGCGAGGGCGGAAAGATCCACCAGGTCGATGCGCCCCCCGCACGCCGCCGCCCCGGCCGCGGCGGTCGCGGCGAAGATGGCCGCCGACGAGGCGAGTCCGGCGGCGACAGGGAAGTCCGCGACCACGCGGACCGAGAGCGGGTCCTCCCCGAACCGGGTCGCGACGAGGTCGAGGAACTCCTCCATTCGTCGAGCGGGCGTCCCTTCCACGACCCGCCCGTCCTGGCGGAAGCGGGGTTCGCCCGCCTCGGCCCGGGCCACCGTCGCCGTCGCGGTGAGTTCGGCGAGCGTGAGCGAGATGCTGCCGGTCGCAGGAAGGTTCAACTCCGGGTCGCGCTTGCCCCAGTACTTCACGAGGGCGACGTTGGCGCAGGCCCTTGCTGTGGCACTCTTCGGGGTCATGGTCGGACGGGTCCGACGATGCACTCTCGCCCCGCCGGACGGCGCATCGCACCGGAGCCCGCCCTATACCCTCCCGGGACGCGCAGGGAAACGGCCCGTCCGCCGGGGGCGAAGTGCCGATCTCGACGGTGGCCGACTCGCCCGGATTACGAGGCTCGCGCCTCGACGAGGCCCATCGGCAGCAGGTCCCCGGGAACCGCCTTCGCCTGGAGACCGAGGACGGCCCCGAGGGCAACGAGGGAGTTCTCGTTCATCATGAGGAGCCTCAGGTCCCGTTCGGTGACCAGGGGCTCCGTCGAATCGAGCCGCTCTTCCATGGTGCGAGCCTAAGACCGCCAGCGGTTCGCGCAAGACCCGTGGCATCAGGCATTTCCCGAGGGTGAGTCGGCCGCGCGGAGACCTTCGACGCGCAACGCGCTCTCGGGCGAAGGAGCCGGCTTCCTCAGGCCTGCTTCGCCGCGCGGGAACGTCGCGGGGCAGCGGCCGAGGCCATCGCGGGCGAGGTTCGTCCGAGGCGGCGTTCGAGGAGTGCGTCGGCGCGGGCGAGCAGTTGTGCGTCCTTCGTGTGGGTCTCGATCATGTAGCTCAGGTCGCCGATGTCGTGGATCAGCATCTTCACCGCCTGCTCCCGCCAGGTCGGGTCGGAGACCACCTGGAGCAGGTCGACCACGACGTCCTCGAGTTCCGATCCCTCGAGATCCACCGCCATCTCGAACGCGCGGTGCGAGTCGATGCCGCGCTTGGTCTCGCGACGGTAGCCCGCGAGCAGGGACCGGAGGCGGACCCCGGTCGAGGTGTCGAACAGGATCTTCGCCTCCCCGGGGAGCGCAGGGTCGTTCTTCACGATCGTCTCCACGAGGACGAGCGCGCCGTAGTGAGCGGCTTCGCCGCGGGCCATGCCGAGCCAGAAGCCGCGAAGCTCGTCGTCTTCGGCGAACGTGCGGACGAACGCGGCGTAGAGGTCCATCGTGCGACGCTCGAGGTCGAGGGCGACCTCGAGGGCCTCGGGAATCGTCACGCGCCGGAGCGAGGACGGCATGATCGAGTCTTAGCAGGGACGGTCGGCGGCGAGTAGGGCCGGGCCACGTTCGTCGGGATCGCGTGCTAGGGCTTGGGTGTGGACGAATCGGACGAGAACCGTTTCGAGCTGGCCCTGCGAGAGTTGACCACGCTCCACGGCGCCACGGTCGGCCTCTTCGCCTGCGTCGAAGCCTCGGAGCGAGCATTCGCCGACGGTCTCCGGGTCGGCGACCAGGTGAGACGCGCGGTCCGGCAGGGGCGACGGGACCGGCCCGGCGCCTCCGACGTCGAGGC
>JAGWVP010000249.1 GCA_018970825.1 bacterium
TCGGGCCCCGACGGTACGGGTCGGCGGGGGAAGGGGCAATCGGGGACGCTCCCGGGCTTGGTCGAGCGCGCCGCCGTGGTACTCTCGGGGCGTGTCGCGACCGGGCCCACGAGTTTGTCTCGCGGCTGCGTTGGCAGCGGCCCTCTTCGTCGCGTGCGGAGCGCCGAGCGGGATGGCGGCAGGCGAGCCCGCGGCCTGTGCGTCGCCCTCGTCGACGGGCGCGACAGGAGGATCGTCCTGCGGGCCCGCGACGGCCGCCGACGGTCGCCCCGGGGCGAACCAGCGCAACCTCCGCGGCGGGCCTCTCGAGACGTGCTCCACCCGGCCGACGACCGGCTGGTTCCGCGACGGTCGCTGCGCGACCGACGAGGAGGATCGCGGCAGCCACACGGTCTGCGCGGTCGTCGACGACGCCTTCCTCGCCTTCACCCGGTCCCGCGGCAACGACCTGGTCACCCCGCGCGACTCGTTCCCGGGGCTCCGGGCGGGAGACCGCTGGTGCCTGTGCGCCGCGCGCTGGGAGGAGGCGAGGGCCGCGGGAGTCGCGCCCCGGGTCGTCGTCGAAGCGACCAACGAGGCGGCGACCCGCGCAGCCGATCGCGAGGCGCTGCTCTCGTCGGCGATCCGGTGAGTGCCCCCGCGCCGCGAGGAAGCGTCCTCGCGACCCGGCTCCGGGCCGTGCCATGGGCGTTGCGCACGGTCGCAAGGGAGGTCGCGTCCCGGTTGCACGGCGAGCCGCCGGTGCGCGAGGCCGCGCTTCGATGGGCGCGGGACCGGGCGAACCCCGGAGACCCGGCCTCGGTGCTCGCGGCGCTCGACCGCTTCGCCGTCGAGCGCCGGTTCCTGATGAACGTGGGCGACGAGAAGGGCCCGCTGCTCGACCGCATCGTCCGGGAGATCGGCCCCGCGGCGCGCATCCTCGAACTCGGGACCTTCGTCGGGTACTCCGCCGTGCTCATGTCGCGCCACCTCGGTGCGGCGGGACGCCTCGTGTCGATCGACGTGGATCCGGAGTCGTCCCGCGTCGGACGCCAGGTGGCGGATCTCGCCGGCACGGCGGATCGCTGCGAGTTCCTGCACGGGAAGTCGACCGAGGTGATCGCCCGGCTCGAGGGCCCCTTCGACCTGGTGTTCCTCGACCACTGGAAGGGGCTCTATCTCCGGGATGCCCGGGCGATCCTCGAGCGCGGGTTGCTCGCCCAGCGCGGAACGATCGTCGCCGACAACGTGGGACCGCTCTTCGGCGACAACGCCTACGTCGGCTGGATGCGCGCGCGCGAGGATTTCGACTCGGAGTACGTGTCCGGCCACCTCGAGTACGGGACGATCGAGGACGGAGTGCTCGTGTCGCGTCGGCGCCCCGGGCGCGCCTGAGGTCCCGCCCCGGCCCCGGCGCGGGGTCGGCCCGGCCGTCGCGCGACGTGACCCGAGCCGCGATCCGCGATACGACCGCGCCCATGGCTTCTCCGGCCGGACCCCGCGTGGTCGTGATCGGAGCCGGCATGGCCGGCGTTCTCGCCGCGATCGAACTCGAGCGGGCGGGCTACGAGCACGTGATCTACGAGAAGGCGGACCGCATCGGGGGCACCTGGCGGGAGAACACCTACCCCGGGATCGCCTGCGACGTGCCCTCGCACTTCTACAGCTACTCGTTCGCGCCGAACCCGGAGTGGTCCCACCGCTTCGCGCCGGGCGCCGAGATCCGGGCCTACTTCGAGGACGTCGCCCGCCGGTACGGGGTCGACCGGCGGATTCGCCACGGCACCGAGATCGAACGCCTGCGCTTCGAGGACGGCCGCTGGCGGATCGAGGCCCGGGGCGGCCTGCGCGACGAGGCCGACGCGATCGTCGCCGCGACCGGCGTCCTTCACCACCCCTCGATCCCCGACCTGCCGGGGCTCGGCTCGTTCGCGGGCGCATGCTTCCACAGCGCCCGGTGGGACCACTCGGTCGCGCTCGACGGCCGCCGTGTCGGCGTGGTCGGCACGGGCTCGAGCGCGGTGCAGATCACGACCGAGCTCGCCCCGCGGGTCGGACGCCTCGTCCTCTTCCAGCGCACGCCGCAGTGGATCACGCCGGTCGGCAACTCGCCGTTCACCGAGGAGGAGAAGGCCGCCTTCCGCGCCGACCCGCAGGCGATCCTGCGCGTCCGCGACGAGGTCGCCGACCAGTACATCAACGGCTTCTCCAATCACCTCTCCGACATGAACTCGCCGCAGCTCCAGGCGATTCACGCCTTCGTCGAGGCGAACCTCGAGGCCCAGGTGCGCGACCCCGCCCTGCGCGAGAGGCTGCGTCCGGACTACCGCGCCGGTTGCAAGCGCATGATCCTGTCCGACGGCTTCTACGACGCGATCCAGCGCCCGAACGCGGAGCTCGTGACCGACCCGATCGAGCGGATCGAGCCGGGCGGAGTGCGCACCCGCGACGGCGTGCTCCACGAGCTCGACGTGCTCGTGCTCGCGACCGGGTTCCGCGTCGACCGCTTCCTGCGTCCGATCGAGGTCGTCGGCCGCGACGGCCTCTCGCTCGACCGCGCCTGGGACTCGGGTCCCGCCGCCTACATGGCGCTCGTCGTGCCGGGCTTCCCGAACCTGTTCATGTTGAACGGCCCGAACGGTCCGGTCGGCAACTTCTCGCTGATCGACGTGGTCGAGCTGCAGTTCGCCTGGGTGCTGCAGGTCCTCGCGAGGATCCGCGCGGGCGAGTTCCGCGAGGCGGCTCCCTCGGAGGCGGCGATGGGCCGCTTCGACGCGGAGCGCCGCGAGGCGGCGAGGCGGACGATCTGGGCGAGTGGCTGCCGCAGCTGGTACCTCGACGCGGATTCGCTGCCGACCGCCTGGCCCTGGACCTACGACCGCTTCCGCGAGGAGATGCGCGGTCCGCGGTTCGAGGACTTCGATCTCCGCTGAGGCGCGCCCGCCCGGAAACCGGGGCGGACTTGCGCACGACGGGATCGGAATCGAGAACGGGACGATGGAGGACGAGCGCGGCCCGGGTGCGGCCCCGGGGAAGGCCGGGACGGCTCCGGGCGAAGGCCGCCTGCCGCTCTCGACCAAGCTCGCCTACGGGTCGGGCTCGGTCGCCGAGGGCGTGAAGGACGCCGCCTTCAAGACCTTCCTCCTCTTCTACTACAACCAGGTGCTGGGGCTGCCCGGGTGGATGGGCGGTGCGGCCGGGGCGGTCGCGCTTCTCGTCGATGCGGCGATCGACCCGTTCATCGGCTCGCTCTCCGATGCGACGCGCACGCGCTGGGGGCGTCGCCACCCGTGGATGTACGCAGCGGCGCTGCCCATGGCCCTCGGGTTCCGGCTGCTGTTCGACCCGCCGTCGGGGCTGTCCAACGCGCAGCTCTTCCTCTGGCTCGCCTTCTTCTCGGTCGTCGTCCGGTGCTCGATGTCGCTCTACTCGATCCCGAGCAACTCGATGGTGGCGGAACTCACGCCGAACTACGACGAGCGGACGTCGCTGCTCGCCTTCCGCTACCTCTTCGGCTGGACCGGGGCGGTGACGGTCACGCTGCTCGCCTACCTGTGGCTCATGGCCCCGGGGGCGAAGCTCGCCGACGGGCTCCGCAACCCCGCGGGCTACGCTCCGTGGTCCGCGGTCGGAGCCTGCATGATCGGCGGGGCCATCCTCGCGAGCGCGCTCGGCACCCACCGGCTCATCCCGGGCCTGAAGGCTCCGCCCGCGCACGAGCCCTTCAGCCTCGCGAGGCTCCGGGGCGAGATCGGCGAGGCGCTCGGAAACCCGTCCTACCGCACGCTCGTCGTCGCCTCGATCTTCGCCTCGGTCGCGGGCGCGTTCAACGACGTCTTCGGCCTGTACCTCAACACCTACTTCTGGGAGTTCCGCCCGGAGCAGCTCGCGGCCTTCGTCCCCGCGCTTGTCGTCGGCGTCACGATCGGAGTCGGCGTCGCGCGACCGATCAGCGTGCGGTTCGACAAGCGCCACGCGGCCCTCGCGCTCGCCACCGCGGCGATCCTCGTCGGCCCGCTGCCGATCTTCCTGCGGCTCGCGGGGCTCATGCCGGCGAACGGCAGCGCGCGGCTGCTCTGGATCCTGGTCGCCCACGTCGCGTTCATGGTCGCCTGCGCGGTCTCGGTCGGGATCCTGATCGGATCCATGATCAGCGACACGATCGACCAGAACGAACTCCTCCACGGCAGCCGGCGCGAAGGCATCTTTTCGTCGGCGATCGCCTTCTCGGCCAAGGCCGCGACCGGGATCGGGACCTTCCTCGCCGGGGCCGCACTCGACCTCGTCCACTTTCCTCGCCCCTCGCCGGGCGAGGCGCCGCCGCCGATCGCGCCGGGGCAGGCCGACGCACTCGGCTGGATCGTCGGCCCCGGGCTGTTCGGTCTCTGGCTCGTCACGCTCGTCTTCCTGTCGCGCTACCGGCTGTCGCGGCAGGAGCACGCGCGCATCCTCGCCGAACTCGCGCGCCGACCTTCGGCGGCCTGAGTTTCCGCCGCGGGCCCGGACGCTTCGCCCGCGCCGGGTGAACTGGCCCCCCGGGGCTGCGACGCCCCGGGGGCGCTCGCGGTCGACCGGCCCCGACGCGGGATGCTAGACCCCGTTCGTCGCGGGCGCGGCCGGTCGCGGGACCGGCCCCGGGAGGTGGGGTTGGGCAAGACGTGGGACAGCCGGATCGCGAACGCGATCGTGTCGCCGTTGCGCGACACCGCGGTCCACCCGAACCACGTGACGACGGTCGGCCTGCTCGTCGGCCTCGCCGGCGCCGCCTGCTTCGCGAGGGGCGACCGCGCGAGCGCGAACCTCGGTGCGCTGCTCTACGTCGTCTCGCAGGTCGTCGACCATGCCGACGGCGAACTCGCCCGCATGACCGGAAAGACCTCCGAGTTCGGTCACTCCTACGACCGCGCCTGCGACCTCGCGGTGAAGCTCTCGACCTTCGTCGGGATCGGCCTCGGACTCCGCCATGGCCCGCTCGGCCGCCTGGCACCCGTGCTCGGGCTCGCGGCCGGCGGGGCCCTGGTCGCCATCTTCCGCTCGCGGAGCGAGATCGCGGCACGCCGCGGCCGGGAGGTGGCCTTCCGCCAGCCGGCCGCCGGTGGATTCGAGATCGAGGACGTCCTCTACCTGGTCGCGCCCGTCACGTGGGCGGGCGGGCTCGCCCGGTTCCTCGTCGCGGCGGGGATCGGTGCGCCGCTGTTCGCGTCGCTCACGGTCGCGCAGCTCCTGCGGGTACGACGCGAGGACGCAGGGAGGGAGGAGTGACGGCGGGCGAGGGGCCTCGCCGATCGGTACTCGGGGCGGGGCTCGCCGCCGGGCTCGCGATCTTCGTCGCCCTGTTCGCCTGGCGGGGCCTCGGCGACGTCGCCT
>JAGWVP010000250.1 GCA_018970825.1 bacterium
GCTCCCGGTCTCGAGGTTCGACCAGAGCACCTTCTTCGTCATCGCGAGCCCGTGCGGACTGTAGCCGCACATGCGCTCGGCGAGCGCGAGCGCCTCGGGCAGCAGGTCGTCGTCCGCGACGACCCGCGACACGAGTCCCGCGCGCTCGGCCTCTTCCGCGCCGATCTCGCGGCCGGAGAGGATCATCTCGAAGGCGCGCGAGGCGCCGATCAGCCGCGGCAGGAGGAAGCTCACGCCGAGCTCGGTGCCGGTGAGCCCGTTGTTGATGCCGGCGGCTCGAAAGCGCGCCGACTCGGCGGCGATCCGCACGTCGGCGCCGAGCGGCAGGCACATGCCGCCGCCGTAGGCCGGGCCGTTGATCGCGGCGATCACCGGCTGCGGCATCGAGCGCAGCAGCGGCACCAGGTCGGACATCGTCTCCATCGCCCGGATCGCGATGCGCGACATCGGCAGACCGTCGATGCCCGGCGGCGCGCCGTGGTCCTCGAGGTCGAGGCCCGAGCAGAAGCCGCGTCCTGCGCCGGTCAGCACGACGACCCAGGCCTCGTTGTCGGCCGCGACCGCGCGCAGGCTCTCGACGAGCGGCACGACCAGGTCGAAGGAGAGCGCGTTCATGCGCTCGGGGCGATCGAGGGTGACGAGCGCCACGTGGGGGCGGGGCTTCGTGACGGTGACGTGGGGCATCGGGCTCCTCCGGCGCGTTCGCGGCGGCGGCCGCGCGGTGCCCGCGCCTAGCACGGGCGCGTGTCGCGACCCAAGCGGGCGGCCGGCATCGACCCGTTGCGCGCGCCCGTCCGGCCCCCGGGCGGCGGCGGCATGCTTGCCGCTCGCGGGACGCGGTGCGACGCTTCCGTCGTGGCGACCTGGGTCATCGGCGACGTGCAGGGATGCTTCCGCACGCTCCAGAAGCTGCTGCGTCGCATCCGCTTCGACGAGCAGGTCGACCGAGTCGTCCTGGTGGGCGACATGGTGAACCGGGGGCCCGACTCGCTGGGCGTCCTGCGCTGGGCGATGGAGCGTTCCCGCGTCGTCGAGTCGGTGCTGGGCAACCACGACCTCCACCTGGTCGCGCGCCTGCTCGGGCTCGCCGACGCGCGTCGTCGCGACACGCTGGACGCGGTGCTCGAAGCACCCGAGCGCGCCGCGATCCTCGACTGGCTCCGCGCCCGGCCCTTCGTCCACGCCTGCGACCACGACCACCTGGTCGTCCACGCCGGCTTCCTCCCGACGTGGAGCGCCGACGAGGCGCTCACGCTCGGCGGCGAGGCGAGCCGGGCGTTGCGGGGTCGAGGGGCGGCCGCGCTCATCGCCTCGCTCCACGACCGCCCGGGGCTCGCCTGGAAGTCGAAGCTCTCGGGCGGCGAGCGCCTGCGCGCGATCGCGCAGGCGATGACGCAGGTCCGCACCTGCGACGTCGACGGCCGGCCCGACTACGACTTCAAGGGCGCGCCCTCCAAGGCGCCGCGCGGGCTCGCGCCGTGGTTCGAGCGGCGCCGGGGGCGGTCCGCGGATGCGACCGTGGTCTTCGGCCACTGGGCGGCGCTCGGCTTCCACCGCGCGCCGCTCGCGATCGGCATCGACACGGGAGCCGTCTGGGGCCGCGAGCTCACGGCGCTCTGCCTCGACGACGGCCGCGCGGTCGCAGAGCCGGTCGTCGACGAGCTCGACCACGCGGGCGACTGACCCGCGCCGTCGCCGCGGTCGTCGCCCCCCGGCGCGGCACCCGGTGGCGTCGCCCGTGGCGCGGGCGGCTCAGTAGGCGACGCGCGCCTCGAGCGTCCCGTCCTCGGCCCGCATGACGACGAGCCTCGACATGCAGGGCATGCAGTAGACGCGGTCGCCGACCCGCAGTTCGCGGGTCGACCGGATCACGACCTTGCACACCGGGCAGATCACCTCGTTCGGTGCCAGCACGTCGCCCGCGCCGCGCCACTTGCGGTAGAAGCGCCGGTACTTCTTCGGCACCTCGTCGAAGCCGGAGTCGTCGAGCAGGAAGCGCAGGCGCGGGGTTTCCGACCCCGCGACCGGCGCATCCTCGAGCTGCAGCGGATCGTTCATGCGAACCCCAGTCGCTCGACCGAACCCAGGTAGAGCCGGCCGAGGCGGTCCTGCTCGTCGCGCGGGAGGCCGATCAGCCGCGAGGTCTCCTCGAGCGAGTCGAGTACGAGGTGGTCGAGTTCCTTCTTCGTCTGTCCGAGACGCGCCCGGATGTGGGGCGCCGTCGCGAGGCGTCGGCCGAGCTCGTTCTCGCCGAAGCCGATGTGGCGACGCTCGTCGCGGATGACCCCCTGCAGCACGTCGGCCGTGATCGGATCGGCACCGGCCGCATGGCTGTGGAAGACCGCGAACTCGAGCGATTCCAGGATCACGTTCTGGGCGAAGATCGCGGCTTCCCAGTCCTTGCCGGCGACGAGCTCGAGCAGGCGCCGGCGGAACAGCACGAGGCTCCGGCTCGCGCGGCGCTCGACCTCGGACTCCGGGTCCTCGACGCCGAGATCGCGCAGGCGGTGGTGGAAGACCTCGAGGTGGCGTCCCTCGTCGACCACCTGGGTCGCGAGGAAGACCTTCGCGAGCCGGTTGGGCGCGATCGCGACCAGCCCGCTCGCGCCCTCGAGCGCGGCGGTCTCGCCGACGCAGTAGTTGCAGAGCACGGTGACGAGCCGGTCGCGCTCCTCGGCGGTACGCGCGGGCTCGACCAGGTCCGGGCGATGCCCCCAGGCGAGCCCCGAGAGGTAGCCGCTCACGGCCTCGAACCAGAACTCGAAGGAGTGGACCTCCTCGAGGAACCGGTCGTAGTCGAGGTCGTGGACGTCGACGGGGGTCGCGACCCCGGCGGAGGTGACGGCCATCGCGCTCAAGGCCTCGCCGGCGTCTGGTACTCGACGCCGATCCGGCCGAGCCGCGTCTTGAACTCCTTCAGCACCGTGTCGGCCAGCACGTCCTCCATCTGCTCGGGCGACAGCACGCCGAGATCGACGCCCTGGTAGTCGGAGTGCGGGCGCTCCTGGCCCAGCCGCTCCATCTCGGCCTGCGTCTGGTTGTGGCGGAAGGAGTCCGCGAAGGTCGCGAGCATCCAGTAGGACATCTCCTTCTGCATGCGCTCGATCTCGGGCTTCTTCTCCGGGTACTGCTTGAGCAGCGACCCGATGCGGTTCTCGCCGAAGCCGACGTGGCGGCGCTCGTCGGCGATCGTGCCGGCGAGCGTGCGGCCGAACTTGGGATTCAGCTCGGACGACAGCGCGTGCATCATCTCGAACACGCTGAAGGCCATGCCCTCGAGGACGACGTTCTGGCCGACCACGCCCGAGACGAAGTCCTTGCGGTCGACCTTCTCGAGCAGGACCTCGGCGAAGCGCACGAGGTTCGGGTTCGCGTAGCGGCGGATCACGTCCTCCAGCTGGTCCTTGCGGACGCCGAGGTCGTAGAGGCGGTGGGTGAAGATCTCGACGTGGCGCGCCTCGTCGAGCGTCTGGGTCGCGAGGTAGCGGCGGCTGCCCTCGTCGGGCGCGGCGTTGATCAGGCCGGAGGACGCCGCGAGGGCGCAACGCTCGCCGACCACCATCTGCACCGTGGTCGCGATCGCGTCCTCGCGCAGGATGTCGTTCTCCAGCAGGAGCTCCGGCTCGCCCTCGCCCGGGAGGTGCCCGAACTCGGTGCCGTCGAGGTAGCCCTGCGGGCAGGATTCGAGCCAGTTCTGGATCGAGTACGCCGAGAGAAAGTCCGACATCGTGCCATCCTCCTGGTTGGGCGGACGGGGCCGCCGCGGGGAACGCGAGGGAGGGCAGCAATCCGCGTGCCCGGCCGTCGGGCACGCGTTCCGCGTCCCCGCGGCGACGTGACGCCTGCGTCGCGCGTCGACGGCGGCTCCGGGCCGTCGCGGGGTTCGCATTCGTGCGAGCGTGCGGGGGCAGGAGGTTCCCGCCCCTGAGAGGTCGGGCCGGCGATCAGTCGCCGAGGTCGACGCGAAGTTCGCGCCCCTCCCGGACCGCCGACTCCTCGACCGCGAGGTCGAGAGCGTGTCCGGGGATCTCCAGTCGCCAGGTCGAGAACTGCCCCAGGTCGGCACGTTCCGAGGAGTAGGGCAGCAGGAGCCGGGCGTCGCCGCGATCGTCGGCGACGGCGGTCGCGAAGTACCTGCGCTCGCGGCCCGCATCGCTCGTCCACGCGTAGCTCGCACGGACCTCGACACCGGGCGAGGTGCGGACCGAGAGTCGCGCCCCCGGGACGACCTCCCAGGCCTGCACGAAGCCGGGGGCGCCGTCGGGTGCGGAGTCGACGACGAGCCGGAATCGCCCGAGCGCCGGCACCTTCTCGCGCCTGCCCTCGGCGACCGGAACGTCGGACTCGGCGCCCCCGAGTCGCACGAGTCTGAACCAGGTCGAGTGCGCGAGCGGTGCGCGGACCGAGTACTCGAGGCCTGCCGGCCCCTCGCGGCGATCGTACCAGTCGCGCGGATTGCCGCCGCGTCCGACGATCGATGCGCCGATCGTCCCGAGCCGGTCGTCGACGACCACCCACCGGCTCCCGCGCCGCGACAGGATTCCGAGAGCCGTCGCCTCGTCGCCCGAGAGCATGAAGTCGGTCGTGTCCTCGAACGCGGTGCCGCCGACGTAGGAGCCGAAGGGCGTCGCGGTGACCGGGAGGCCGGCCACCGCGAGGAGCTTGTGCCCGAGAGGCCAGGAGTTCATCGCTCCGGCGGCCCCGCGCGGCGCGCCCCCCGCGGCCTCCTCCCGGCCGAGAACGGCATCGAGGCGCGCGAGCGCCTGCACGCTGCGGAGGTCGTCGGAGTCCTCGCGCGCGGCGAGATCCGCCTCGTTCGCACGATCGGTCGAGCCGGCGAGCACCGGCGCGCGGAACGGCGACGCGAGTCGTCCGGGCGAGCGGAGCAGGGCCCCGTGGTAGGGCCAGACGGCGAACGCCGCGACCGCGACCGGCACCGCGGCGCCGAGGGTGCGTGCCGCGCCGACACCGACTCCCCGCGACCTCGATGCGCGGCGCACGAACGCGCCCAGGTCGACGAGCGCGTCGGCCGCGAGCACGGCCAGCGCCGGCGCTGCGGTCTCGCCGAAGCGCCGCTGCAGGAGGACGAGGGCGAGCAGCGGCACCGTCCAGGCGAGGAGGAAGACGCGTCCCCGGTCGGGCTCCGTCGTGCGACTGCGTTCGATGCGGAGGCCGGCGGCGGCGAGCAGCAACGGCGCCGCGAGGAAGAAGCGCGTCATCCACACCTGCGGGCCGTCGAAGTCGAGGCGGCCGTCGGGCCCCTGCAGGATCGGCAGGGACTCCTGCACCGCTCCCATGAAGGGGTCGTTGCGGGCGA
>JAGWVP010000251.1 GCA_018970825.1 bacterium
GGCTCGTGGCTGGACGCGCACGGCGAAGCGATCTTCGACACCGAGCCGGGGCTCGAGCCCTGGCAGTTCCACGGGCCGTCGACCCGCAAGGGCGATCGCTACTTCCTCCTCCTGGTCCTGCGGCCCTACGAGAGCGTCGCGGTGCGTGGCGTGCCGATCCGGCGCATCGCCTCCGCCCGCGAGCTTCGCACCGGGCGCGCGCTCGAGTTCACGACGCGCTGCTCGGTGCCCGACCGGATCTTCAACCGCGACCCGCTGGGCGAGGTGTCGATCCGGATCCCGGAGGACTCGATCGACCCGGTCGCCACGGTCGTCGAACTCGTGGTGGGCGACTGACGCGAAGGCGCGAGGGACGACGATGGAAACCTGGACGGGAGCGAAGCCGGAGCTCGACGGGCGCGTCGCACGCCTCGTCGCGGAGCGCGTCCGGGCGACGCTGCGGGAGCGCCCGCACGCCGTGCTCGGAGTCGTCGGCGGGCGCAGCGTCGGGGGGATCTACGGGGAGCTCGCCCGCGAGGACCTGCCGTGGGAGCGGGTCCACGTCTTCCTCGCCGACGAGCGCCTGGTCCCGGTCACGAGCGACGAGAGCAATTTCCGACTCGTGCACGTCGACCTGCTCGACGGGCTCGTGCGCGAGGGCCGCTTCCCCGAGGCGAACGCTCACGCCTGCACGCCGGACCCCGCGGACCCCCGGCCGGGCATCGACGCCTACGGACGCGCACTCGACGCGCTCGGCGGGCGCTTCGACGTCGCGATCCTGAGCGCCGGCGAGGATGGCCACTGTGCGTCGCTCTTCCCCTGCCATGCGTCGGTCGCCGACGAAGGCGAACGCTTCCTGCTGGTCGAGAACTCGCCCAAGCCCCCGCCGCGCCGGGTGAGCGCCTCGCGCCGACTGCTCGAGCGCTCGGGTCTCGGCGTCGTCGTCGTCTACGGCGAAGGCAAGCGCGACGCGCTGGCGCTCCTGCGGGACCCGAAGGTCGGCGTGCACGGGTGCCCGTCGAAGCTCGTCGCGTCGATCGCGACGTCCTACCTGGTGACCGACCTCGCCTGACGGTCTTCGCGGGCCGCGGGAGCCCCGGCCGCCTCGCGCATGGCGCGGGAGTGCAGCGCGAGCGCGAGCGCCCAGAAGACATGCGCGCCGAAGGCCGCCCCGACCAGGAGCGGTCGCAGCAGCCCGAGCAGGGCCGCGACCAGCAGGAGCACGCTCAGGTCGCGCGTGGTGAGGGTCGCGAGCATCGAGCCGAGAAGGCGCGCGGGCCGGGAGCCGACCGGCTTCCAGCGCTCCTCCGTCCGCTCCGCCCGCGTGACGACGAGGAACGAGAGCAGGCCGCCGGTCGCGAACAGCGCCGCCAGGACCCGGGCACGGTGCGCGCCGAGACCGGGCCCTGCGTGGACGGCGATGCCGAGGAAGGCGAGGACGTGGATCGCGGTGTCCGAGGTGACGTCGAGGATCTCGCCCCGGTCGGATTCGAGCACCTTCGCGCGCGCGATCTCGCCGTCGACGCAGTCGAGCACGGCCGTCGCCTGCACGAGCAGCGCGCCCGCGACCGGCCAGGCCCAGCCGGGCGAAGCGAACGCCGCCGCCGCGGCCAGGCCGAGCGCGAGCGACAGCAGGGTGACCTGGTTCGGCGTGACGGGAAGGTCGAGCAGCAGGGGCGTCAGGCGCCGCGAGATGCGCCGGTTCAGCAGGCGGTCGAAGAGCCCGTCGCGGGGATTCTCGAGCGCCGCCACGAGGTCCGCCTCGGCCGCCTGGGTCGTGCGACCCGCCGGGGCGCCGGCGCCGATCGCGATCGGGGTCCCGCGAGGCGGTGCGAGCGAGGGCGCGGCGAGACTCGCGGCCAGTCCGTCGAGGCTCGCGGGCACGCGTCCGGCGAGCGACCGCACCTCGCATCGGACGATCGCCACGCGGCCGACGTCGTCGCGCACCACGCGCTCCGACGGCGCGCCCTCGGCGAGGACCTCGCGCAGGAGCCCCGCGACGAACGCGGCGTCGCAACGCCAGGCGACGACGGGACGACCCGGGTCGAGGTCGCACGGCAACGGGGCTCCCGGCCGCAGGATCCCCGGCGCCGGCCTTCCATGGGACCCGGCCCCGTCCCGGCCGGCAGGTCCGTCCGCGACTGCCGACGGCGAGAACGCGACGGGCAGGAGGCCCACCGACGACGCGAGCGCGACGGACCGATCGGCGAGGGTCCGCCCGGCGAAGCGCGCGCACGCCTCCTCGTCCGACGCGACGAGGACGAGGGCGAGTCCCCGGACTCCTCCCATGAGCCCGCCCTCTACCACAGACGCGACGTCGTGCGGTCGGGATTCGACCCGCGGGCGATTGTCCTCGGAGGGCGAACTTGGATATGGGCGGTCGCTTGCGGCGGGGACGCGTGTCGGTCGTCCACGTGGCCCGGTCGCCGGGGGGAGGAATCCGGAGATGATGAAGACGCTCTTCCTGAACCCGCCCTCGTGGGAGGACTTCGACGGCGGCGCGGGATCCCGGTACCAGGCGAAGCGGGAGGTCTGGTCGTTCTGGTACCCGACCTGGCTCGCCTACCCGACGGGCCTCGTCGACGGCGCCCGCCTCCTCGACGCTCCACCCGAGGGCCTCTCCCAGGACCGGTGCGTCGCGATCGCGGCCGACCACGAGCTCGTCGTCCTCCACACGAGCTCGCCCTCGCTGCGCAAGGACGCCGAGACCGCCGAGAAGATCAAGGCGAAGAGCCCGCGCACGGTGATCGCGATGGTCGGAGCCCAGGCGACCGCGCAGCCGGAGGTCGTGCTCGCGGCCTCCGAGGCGATCGACGTCGTCGGCCGCAAGGAGTTCGACCACTCGATGCGGGAGATCGCGGAGGGCCGCGACTGGTCCGGGATCGCGGGCATCGGCTTCCGCCGCGACGGGCGCACGGTGCAGAACCCGGACCGCCCGATGATGACCGGCGCCGAGCTCGACGAGCTGCCGTTCGCGACCGAGGTCTACGCGCGATTCCTCGACTTCAGGAAGTACAACTCTCCCTACTGCCAGTATCCCTACGTCTCGCTCTACACCGGGCGCGGCTGCCCTGCGCGCTGCACCTTCTGCCTTTGGCCGCAGGTGACGACCGGCCACTCCTACCGCACGCGCAGCGTCGAGAACGTGCTGCGCGAGGTCGGGCCGATGCGGAGCCTGTTCCCCGGGATGCGCGAGATCTTCTTCGACGACGACACCTTCACCGCCGACAAGGCGCGCGCGCGGGAGATCGCCGCCGGGCTCGGGCCCATGGGCTACACCTGGTCGACCAACTCGCGCGCGAACGTCGACTACGACACGCTGTCGGCCCTGAGGGACGGGGGCCTGCGCCTGTTCGTCGTCGGCTACGAGTCGGCGAACGACGGGATCCTGAAGAACATCAGGAAGGGCGTCGACCTGCGCACCGCGCGCCGTTTCACCGAGGACTGCCACCGGCTGGGCATCCTGATCCACGGCACCTTCATCGTCGGGCTTCCGGGCGAGACCCCGGAGACGATCCGCGAGTCCATCGAGTTCGCGAAGGAGATGGACTGCGAGACGATCCAGGTCTCGCTCGCCTCGCCGTATCCCGGGACGGCCTTCCACGACTGGGTGCGGGAGAACGGCCACGCGGTCGTCGACCCGCTGGTCGACGAGGGCGGCTACCAGAAGTGCACCGTCTCCTACCCGGCGATCTCGGCCGACGAGATCTACGACTCCGTCGAGCGGTTCTACAAGGAGTTCTACTTCCGTCCGCGCTACATCGCGAAGAAGGTGAAGCAGATCGTGCTCGACAGGCACGAGCGGCCGAGGCTCCTCGCCGAGGGACGCCAGTTCCTGCGCACGATGTGGCATCGCCGCTCGGAGGCGAAGGGCAAGCGCGGCGTCGCGACGTCCCCGGGCGCGACCGCGGGCGCCTGAGCGCGACGACCGGGCGCCGTGCTGGAGTCGCTGCTCCTCGCCCTGGTGGGGGTCTCGACCGCCTACCAGGTCGCAAGCCTGGTCTGCGGCTGGTCGTTCGCCCGCTTCCGTCGCGACGCGCTCGCGCGGCCGCGGCCGCCCGACGCGAGCCTGCCGCCCGTCTCGCTCCTGAAGCCGCTGCGGGGCGTCGTCCCCGAGACCGCGGACCACCTCGCGAGTTGCTGCCGCCTCGACTACCCCGGCCTGCAGGTCGTCTTCGGGGTCGCGGACGGGGACGACCCGGCCGTCGAGGTCGTCCGCCGCCTCGCGCGCGCGCACCCCGGGGTCGACGTCGAACTCGTGGTCTCCGACCGGCGCATCGGCACGAACGCGAAGGTGAGCAACCTCGACAACATGCTCCGGGTCGCCCGCCACGACGTCGTCGCGATCGCCGACGCGGACATCCGCTACGAACCCGACACGCTGCGACGGGTCGTGCCGTGGCTCGAGGAGCCCGGGGCCGGGCTCGTCACCTGCGCCTACCGGGCGGTGCAGTCGGGGTCCCTTCCGCGGCGGCTCGAGGCGCTCTTCGTGAACACGGATTTCGCACCGATGGTCGCCGTCGCGCGCCTGGTCGAGCGCCGCAGCTACGCCTTCGGCGCGACGATCGTGATGCGCAGGGACGTGCTGCGGGAGATCGGCGGGTTCGGCGCGATCGCGGACCACCTCGCCGACGACTACCAGCTCGGGCAGCGGGTGGTCGCGCACGGGAAGTCCTCGGTACTCGCGCCCGCCGTCGTCGAGACCGTGCTCGACCTCGACCGGATGCGGGACGTCTTCGACCACCAGTTGCGCTGGGCGCGCACCTACCGCATCTGCCGCCCGCTCTCCTACTTCGCCACGATCGCGACCCACTCGACGCTCTGGGCGACGCTCTTCCTCGCCGCGAGCGGGTTCTCCGCGAGGGGGTTCGCGGTCTTCGCCGCGGCGGTCGGGATCCGCTGCGCGGTCGGGGGACTGCTCGCGAGCCGCGTGTTCGGCGTGCGCGGGATCCTGCGCGACCTCTGGCTCGTGCCCGCGAAGGACCTGTTCCTCTCGGCGATCTGGGCGCTCGCGTTCACGGGCGACACGGTGCGCTGGGGCGGGGCCTCGTTCGTCGTCGACCGGGACGGGCGGATGCGGCCCGCCGACGGCGCGACCGCGGTGGCCCGCGCGCGCGGCGGGGCGGCCTGACCGGGAGCGGGACGCGTCCGCCATGGCGGACCGAAGCCCGGCGCGCGGCGGTTGCGCCGGCCACGGCGCACCGATAGGCCCACCGCCTGCAACACGGCGCGAGCCGGCGCCTTGCCACGGACACGTGAACCACCGATGAGCGAATCCCTGAACGTGGGCGCCTGCGTCGCCATCATCGGCGGTGCCGCCGCC
>JAGWVP010000252.1 GCA_018970825.1 bacterium
GGTCGCGTTCGGCGAGACGACGCTCCGGACGCCCCTGTCGGGGCTGCTGCTCGGTCGACCGGAAGGCGGCAGCTTCGACGGCCGACTCTGGGAAGGCGCACTCTCGGGCAGCGTCGCCCGCAACGGGGCGAAGGCCCACGTCGACCTGTCGCTCGCGGGCGCCGACCTCGCCCGGGCGCTGGGCGCGCTGGTGCCCCCGCCCGCGCGCTTCGCCGGACGCGCGAACCTCGTCCTCGACGCGACCGGCGACGGCCGCACGACCGCGAGCACCGAGGGCACGCTTCGTCTCGACGCCCGCGGCCTCGAGGTCCGCGAGTTGCTGGTGCGCGGCTTCCCGATCCCCGACCTCGCGTTCCGAGACGTCGCGGTCTCGGCGCAGATGAATGGTGCGCGCCTCCAGGTGAAGGAGCTCCGCGCCGAGGGCGACCAGCTCTCGGTCGAGGGCACCGGCGACGTCGTCGTCCGGGAGCCGATCGGCCAGAGCTCGCTCAACCTGAAGGTCTCGATCCAGGTGCCTCCCGACGCTCCGCCCGCGCTCCGGGTCGCGACCGCCCTCCTGCCCAAGCGACCGGCCGGGGAGAAGCCGGTCTACACGCTGACCGGGACGCTCGCCTCGCCGGTCCTCCGCTGACCGTCCGGGCTCAGGCCGCGGCCCGGGCTTCGACCATCCGGCGGACCATCGCGACGTTGTGGCGGTGCCCGGTCGCGCGCGCCGTGATGCGGCCGCGAATCGGCTGGCCGAGCAGCGCGAAGTCGCCGAGCACGTCGAGGATCTTGTGCCGGACGAACTCGTCGGCGAAGCGCAACTCCCCGTTGACCACGCCGTCCTCGCCGATCAACACGCAGTTGTCGAGACGCCCGCCCGCGGCGAGGCCCGCCGCGGCGAGCCGCGTGAACTCGTGCACGAAGCCGAAGGTCCGCGCCGGGGCGATCTCGTCGCGGAACGACGCTGGTCCACGGTACTCGTACGTGAAGTGCTGCACCCCGACCGGCTGCGGGTAGTCGAGCGTGTAGTCGACGACGAAGCCCTCGAAGGGCTCGATCGCGATGCGGCAGTCGCGGTCGACGATCTCGTGGACGCGGTCGACGACGTAGACCTCGACCGGGTCTCCCGCCTGCTCGACGACGCCGGCCTCCTCGAGCAACCGGCAGAACTCGAGCGCGGAACCGTCGAGGGCCGGGACCTCGCCTTCCATCTTCACGAGCAGGTTCGTCACGCCGTAGCCGGTCAGGGTGGCGAGAAGGTGCTCGACCGTCTTCGCCCCGAAGCCGCCGCGGAAGAGCGTCGTCGCGTACCCGGTCGAGTCGGCGTGCTCGACACGGGCGGGCACGCTCTTCTCGGTCGCGAGGCTCTGGAAGACGATCCCGCTGCCGGGCGGCATCGGGTGCAGGATCACGCCGGTCTTCACGCCGGAGTGGAGCCCGTGTCCGCTCGCGACGACGCTGCGCCCGATCGTCTTCTGCGGGAGCCCGCGGTCGGGCGAGCCCGTTCCCGATCCCCGCGGCCCGGGAGCCGGGTCGGCCGACGCACCCGGCCGGGCCGCCTGCGCGGCGCCGCCGAGCGCGCGTTCGATGGAGCCGAGCAGGGCCTCGATCGAGAACGGCTTCTCGATGAAGTCCGACGCGCCGAGCCGGGTCGCGCGGACCGCCGCCTCGATGTTCGCGTGCCCGCAGATGATGACGACCGGCAGACCGGGATGGAGCGCCTTGATCTGCTCGAGCAGCGCGATGCCGTCGATCTCGGGCAGCCACACGTCGAGCACGACGAGGTCGGGCGGTGCCGCGTGCACCATCTCGAGGGCGCGCCGCCCGTCTCCCGCCTCGAGGACGGCGAAGCCCTCGTCCGAGAGAACGCCGCGAAGGCTCTGCCGGATCTCGTCCTCGTCGTCGACGACGAGGATCGTGCGGGGTTCGGCACTCATCGCCCGACCGATAGCACGGATCCGCCCGGCCCGCCGCGCCTGCCGGTCGCACCGGTCACGCGGGCACCGACGCCGGGATGGCCGCCTGCCGCTCCCGGACCGGGAATTCGATCGCGAAGCGGCTTCCGCGAGGCAGGTTGTCCCGGACCCGGACGAAGGCCTGGTGGTCGGCGAGAACCGCCTGCACGATCGCGAGACCGAGGCCCGTCCCGTCGGGCTTGGTCGAGAAGTAGGGCTCGAAGAGCCGCGCCTTCACCTCGGCCGTCATGCCGAGGCCGTCGTCCGCGATCTCGAGCAGGACGAGCTTGCGGTCCGGCGCGTGCCGGGTGACCACCTCGACCGTGCCGCGGGGCTCGGCGGACGCCCCGGCGTCGGCCGGGGCGCCCGCCGCCGCCCCCGACCCGCCCGTTCTCCCCGCGGTCGCCGAGGCTCCGGGCGTGCGCGCAACGCGCGCCGGCGACAGGATCGACGCGACCGCGTTGTCGACGAGATTCGTCAGCACGCGCCGGATGCCGTCGCGGTCGACGTCGAGGAGCGGAAGGGAGGCGTCGCGCCGGAACACGAAGCGGACGTCCGCACGGGCCTCCCGGAAGAGCACGAGCACCTCCTCCACCAGCACGTTCAGATCCGTCGGCACCCTCGCCCCCTTGGGGAGCCGCGCGAAGTGGGAGAACTCGCTCACGAGGTTCTTCAGCACCTCCACCTGCGCGACGATCGTGCGCGTGCACTCGTCGAGCACCGCGCCGTCGGGGATCGAGGCGTAGCGCTTGCGGAGCCTCTGGGCCGAGAGCTGGATCGGCGTGAGCGGGTTCTTGATCTCGTGGGCGATGCGACGGGCGACCTCGCGCCAGGCCTCCATGCGCTGCACGCCGATCAGCTCCGTCACGTCCTCGAAGAACAGCAACGCACCGATCGACCGATCGCCCTCGCCGCGCAGGACCACCCCGCTCGCGACGATCTCGAGCGCGCCGTCGTCGTCGTACTCGACCGAGAAGCGCTGTGGTTGCAGCCGGTCGAGGACGCCCTCCCGCGCCCGGGCCTCGAGCGCGAGCAGGAGTTCGCGCACGCGTTCGAACCGATCGGCCGCGAACACCTCGCGGAACGGAAGGCCGCGCACGCGCTCGTCGATGCCGAGCAGCATCCGGGCGGCGGGATTCACGGTGTCGATGCGCCCTTCCGGGTCGATCGACAGCACCCCCGCGGAGATGTCCCCGAGGATCGCCTCGAGGGTTCGCGTGCGCTCGACGAGTTCCCCGCGGGTCGTGCGCAGCCGGTCCGTCATGCGGTTGAAGTCTTCGACCAGCGCCGAGAGCTCGTCGGTGCCGTCGCCGGCCGGGATCGGCTCGTCGAGATTGCCCGCCGCCACGCGGCGCGCTCCCTCGGCGAGCCGCCGGATCGGCCCGGTGATGCTGCGGGCGAGGGTGAAGCCGAGCCAGGTCCCGCCGAAGAGCACCACGAGCGACGCGAGCAGGAGCGTGAGCACGTAGTTGTTGATGAGCGGGCGCCGCAGGAGCTTCAGCTGCTTGTACTGGCGGAAGCTCTGCTCGATCTCGTCCCGGCGGCGCACGACGCTCCCCGGCACGACCTCGTCGACGACCACCACGCCGCGCAGCGAGCCGTCGGGCGCGTCGATCCGTGCCCCGGCGCGCAGCAGGTCCCCGCCCGCCGCGTCGACGCTCGCCGAGACCTCCCGCTCGTCGCGCACCCGCTCGAGGAATCCGCGGTCGGGCGGCTTCCGGAAGGCGTCGGCGAGACTCGGGGCGGACGCGCTCGCGACCGGGTCGAGGGCCGCGTCGTAGACCGCGATCGTGGCGGCATTCCACTCGCGCTGCTTCTCCGCCACGAGCGTCGCCTCGGCGTCCCGCCGACGCGACGAGGCGAGTCGTCCCGCGAGCGTCTGTGCCTCGTGCAGGGCCTCCGCCATCGACTCGCGGTAGTAGGCGTCGGCCATGTCGAGCGAACCTTCGAGCGCTCCCTCGACCTGGACCGAGAACCAGCTCTCGATCGACGTCCGGATGAACCCGAGCGCCACGAGGAAGAGGAGCACCGCGGGCGCGATCGCGACGGCGGCGAAACCGCCGACGAGCCGCGTTCTCAGGTGCGAGCCGAGGACGCGCTGCCTGCGCTCGACGAGCAGCTTCGTCAGGTTGCGGCCGAGCAGGAAGACGACGAGCAGGATGAGGACGATGTTCAGGTTGATGAGGAGAAAGAAGACGACGTGCTGCGAGACGGTCTGCGTCGCGCCGAACGGCGGGAGCCGCGTCTCGAACAGCAGGAAGAGCCCGACGGCGAGCGCCGTCGCCGCGAGAAGGAAGACCTCGCGGCGCCGGAACGGTCGCGACGGCTCGGACTCGCCCGGTTGCGTCGGCACCTCGGCGCGCGCCGCGGCGTCGCGCTCGGCGCCCCCGCCGGCGCCCGCTCCGGCCTGCGTCCCGGGCATCCCTTCCGGCGCGTCGGCCTCCCGCATCGCCTTCCCGGTCCTCCCGGGCCCTCAGCGCCCGAGCAGGTAGAGGATCGCCGAGACGACGACGCTCACCAGGATCGAGGTGGTGATCGGGAAGTAGAACGAGAAACCCGGGCGCTGGATCGAGATGTCGCCCGGAAGCTGCCCGAGCGGCAGCCCGAGCCGGTTCGTCAGGACGAGCACGGCCCCGAGCGCCGCGACCAGAAGGCCGATCCGGATCAGAAGCGGTCCCATGCCCCGGTCATAGCAGGCGGCCCTGCCGCGATCCCAACGGAACCTCCCGGCCGAAGTGCCGCCACGCGAGTTCGGTCGCCACCCGGCCTCGCGGGGTCCGCTCGAGGTAGCCCGACTGGACGAGGAAGGGCTCGTAGACCCCCTCGATCGTCTCCCGCTCCTCGCCGAGGAGGGCGGCGAGGCTCTCGACGCCCACCGGGCCCCCGCCGAAGCGGTCGAGGACGGCGAGCAGGATCGCGTGATCCATCGGCTCGAGCCCGGCCGGGTCCACGCGGTTCTGCTCGAGGGCGCGAGCCGCCGTCGCGGCGTCGACCGGGCGCCCGGGATGGTGGACCTGCGCGAAGTCCCGAACCCACTTCAGGTGGCGGTTCGCGATGCGCGGGGTGCCGCGCGCCCGCCGCGCGATCTCCCCGGCACCCGACGCGTCGAGGTCGACGCCGAGGATGCGCGCCGAGCGCGAGAGGATCCGAGCGAGCTGGTCGACGCGGTAGTATTCGAGGCGGAACGCGGCGCCGAAGCGGTCGCGCAACGGCGCGTTCAGCATGCCCGCGCGCGTCGTCGCACCGACGAGCGTGAACGGCTTCAGCGCGAGTCGCATGCTGCGCGCGGTCGGCCCCTGCCCCACGATCAGGTCGAGCTCGAA
>JAGWVP010000253.1 GCA_018970825.1 bacterium
GACGGCAGGGGGGAAGGGGGGACGCGAGCCGGGCCCGACCGAGCCCGACCAGGGCATCTGGCAGGGGCGACGGATCGCCCGGCGGTACGTCTCACCCGACGAGATGGTGGTGCTCGTCGGGCGAAGTGCCGAGGACAACGACCTGCTGTCGCTCCGGCTCGCCTCGCCACGCGACTTCTGGCTCCACGTCGCGAGCGGTCCCGGGTCCCACGTGGTGGTACGCAATCCCGAGGGACTTCGGCGGCTCCCTCGCGAGACCCAGCGTTTCGCGGCGGGGCTCGCCGCCGCCCACTCGAGCGCGCGTGCGGGCGGCCGGGTGGCCGTGCACCTGGCCTTCGCGGGCGAGGTGAGCAAGCCCCGCGGCTTCGCCCCGGGAAAGGTCGAGATCCGGCGCTGGGACACCGTCGTGGCGAGCCCGCTCCACCTCGCCGCGGAGGAGGCTGGCCCCCCCGGTCCGACCGAGGGTGCCCCCGGGAACGACCGCCCGCCGCGGCCGGCGGGCGGTCGACGGGGCAGATGACCCGACCGCGGCCTCCGGCTGGCGGAGTCGGCCCCTAGGGGCCTCGTTCGCCACGGATTCGGCGATTTTCCTTGACTTTGGAATCCGCGGGACGGATAACCCGCTCTCGCCCCGATCGGGTCTCACCCTACGGGCTCTTCCACAATCTCGAAACGGCAACTCACCGCCCACCGCCGTCCGGCGGAGGCGAGTGATCGGGGAACCCCATGCAGACCACGGCACCACGGACCACGAAGACCCTGAGCTTCACCGACGTCCTGACGGGAATCGCGCTCGTCGCGACGATCATCGGCGGTCTCCTCACGCTCTGATCGGCGCTCCCTCCCGGCGCGGGGTCGCGTCGGAAATTTCCCGATTGTCGCAGGTTCGGCCCCGCGGCTAGATCGTCGCTGAACACCGGCTCCGCCCGTCGCGGGGCTCGGTCGACGATCGGAGCCGGAGGATGGCAGCCTGTCTTCAGAACCTCACCGTTGCGCCCCGTGTCGGCGTGCGCCCCGGGTGGGCAGGTGAACGGGGGACCCGGGCCTTCGTGGCCGCGGCAGTCGCGCTCCTCGCGGCCTTCCCCGCCTTCGGGGCCGACGTCCCCGGCGGCGGGCCGAAGTCGCGGGACTGCGTCTCGATCTTCCGGACCGACGCGACCCCGACGTCGGGAGGCTCCTCGATCCGTTGCCGTGACGGCGACCCGGCTTGCGATGCCGACGGAGAGGTGAACGGGGCCTGCGCCTTCTCGGTGCGGGTCTGCGCGAACAGCACGCGCGATGCATCCTCCTGCCTTTCCCCGGGGGTCGAGGAGATCGCCGTCGCCCACGCGCTCGACGACGGCGACCCGCTCTTCGACCCGGACTTCCAGGCGCTCCAGACGAGGATCGAGGGACTCGACCTCCCGAGCACGTCGCAGGACGCATGTACGACGGCGTCGCGGATCGTCGTACGACTCGAAGGGCCGCTCGCCGGCAACCGCTGCCGCGGGGACCGCAAGACGATTCGCACCCGTGCCGTGTCGCTCCCGATTCCCGGCATCGGCCGCATCGAGGACGCCGACGTCCTTCGCCTGTCGTGCGCTCCCGCCGCCGATTCCTGCGTGCCGACGACCCTCTTCGACGGCACCCTGGACCGGATCCAGAAGCAGGTGTTCGACCGGTCGTGCGCGCTCTCCGGCTGCCACGACTCGCAGACCCGGATGGCGGGGCTCCTGCTCGAGGTCGGGGCCTCGTGGTCGAACCTCGTGGGCGTCATGTCGACGAACTCGGTCGCCGCCGACCTCGGCTGGCAGCGGGTGACACCCGCGGACGGCGCCGCGAGTTTCCTGCTCCGCAAGGTTTCCGGCGACCTCGGTGCGGGGCTCGGCGAGCGCATGCCCTACCGTCGCAAGGCGCTCTCCTCCCGGCTCGTCGAAATCCTCCGCCTGTGGATCGAGGCGGGCGCGCCCGCGAGCGGGTGGGTCCCCGGAACCGAGGACTGACATGGGCGGCGAGGCGACCCTCCTCGACCGGCGGGCGGCCCGCCATCTCCTGCGACGCACCGGTTTCGGTGCGAGCGAGCGGGTGGTGGACCGCTGGCTGCGCCTCGGCACGACCCGCGGACAGGCTGCCGACGAGCTCGTGTCCTTCACCCCCTCAGGCTTCAAGCCGGGCGGGCGTTCGCTCTCCGAACTGCACAACAACTGGGTCAAGTACCTCGTCAAGGCCCGGTCGGGACTGAACGAGAAGCTCGTCCTGTTCTGGCACGACCACTTCGCGACCTCGTTCGGCAAGGTCGGCGACGAACTCCTCGTCGGGCGCCAGAACCAGATGCTCCGCAAGGCGTGCCGCGGCAGCATGGTCGACCTCGTGAAGGCGGTGAACCGCGACCCCGCGATGATGATCTTCCTCGACACCGTGAAGAACTCGAAGGTCGAGCCGAACGAGAACTACGGCCGCGAGATGCTCGAGCTCTTCACGATCGGCACGACCGACCTCGACGGCCGCCGCAACTACTCCGACCAGAAGGACCCGGCCGCCATCGCGCGCGCGTTCTCGGGCTGGGGCATCGACCGCGCGAGCGGTGCCGCGGTGTTCCGCGACTCCCGCCACGACACGCAGGCGGCCTACCCGGGACGAGGGCCGAAGGTCCTGTTCGCCGCCGACGACGCGAGCCCGCAGGGCTACGGGGGCTTCGGCCCGTCCGGGGCGAGTTTCGCCGACCTGGGCGAGGGAGCGCAGGAGATCGACCGGGTGACCGAGATCGTCTTCGCCCACCGCGACGGGGATGGTGTTTCCACCGTGGCGCGGCGCACCGCGAAGCGGCTCTTCGAGTTCTTCGCCTACGGCGCCTACCGGGACGCCTCCGGCGTCGACCGGGGCGGTTTCGCCTCGCCCGAAGCCGGGTCGGAGGAACGGACCGCGATCGACCAGGTGGTGTCCGCGTCGGGATTCGCCACCGGCTGGAACGTCGGGGCGCTCGTCCGAGAGATCCTCGTGCACGACGCCTTCTACGCGAGCCTCGCGGACCCGGCGCGCAAGTCGGTGAAGTGGCCGGTCGACTTCGTGGTCGCGACGCTCAAGGTGCTCGGAGTGAAGCTGATGGGGCGCGAGTCGCGCGTCCCGGGACTCGGCGACCGGAGCGTCTACACCCACCTCTCGAACATGGGACAGGTCGTGCTGAACCCGC
Organism: bacterium; assembly: GCA_018970825.1. GTDB lineage: Bacteria > Desulfobacterota > Binatia > UBA12015 > UBA12015 > REEB422. The sequence goes on from JAGWVP010000253.1 coordinate 3,170, forward strand.
CGAGCGTGTTCGGCTGGGAGTGGGAAGGCGCATGGGTCGGCAGCCAGTCGCTGCTCGCCCGCTTCGGCTTCGCGCGCGACGTCTACACCGCGCGATCGACCGGCGGGATGCGGCCCGAGAAGCTCGTCGCCGCCTCGCTCGTGCAGCCGGGCGACGTGGTGGACGCGGTCACGGACCTGCTCGGCGTGCGCGACGACCTCTCGGCGGCGGAGCGATCGGTGCTGGTGGGCTACCTCGGCACGGGACCGGTGAACCTGCTCGACCCGGTCACGGTGGACAAGAAACTGCGCGGGCTCTTCGGCCTCGTGCTGCAGTCGCCGGCCTACCAGTTGCATTGAGGGGAGCGGGCCGATGGACCGACGACGATTTCTCTCCCGCACCGCCGGGCTCACCGCCGGAGCCCTGCTCGGGCCGGGGCTCTTCTCGCACCGTCTCGTGCGGGGTGCCCTCGCGGCCCAGGGCGACCGCTACCTCGTCTCGCTCGTGCTCGACGGCGGCAACGACGGGCTCAACACGATCGTCCCGATGGACGACGGTGCGGGCTCCCTCCGATCGGACTACGAGGTGGCGCGACTCGCCGGCAGCGGCGGGCTGCGCCTGCCCGTCGCCGGGACGAACGCGCTCCTCCCGCTCTCGGTCGCGGGACTCTCCGGGCGCGATCCGAACACAGGCGCGGAACTGGGCATGCACCCGGGCCTCGGCGGCTTCGTGCCCGGGGCGGTCGAGGCTTCGGGCGACCCCGGCCATGGCGGTCTCCACGCGCTCTGGACCGCCGGCAAGGTCGCGGTCGTGCAGGGCTGCGGTTTCCCGGACTACAACTTGTCCCACGACGAGGCCCGGCGCGTCTTCCACACGGCGAACCCGCGCGGCCTCGCGTCGCTCGCGACCACCGGCTGGCTCGGGCGCACGCTCGCCCGCCCCGGGGCCGGCTTCGGTGCGACCGACGTCCCGGCGCTGAACCTGCGCGACTCCGTGGCGGGCGAGTTCCGCCAGCACGCGACGAGCGTCGCCGCCGCGCGCCGCCTCTCGGACTTCACGATGCCGCGGGACGTTTCCGCCTACTCCTCGGACCACGCGGCCAAGCTCGCTGCGATCCAGGCGCTCTATGCAGCCCAGTCGAGCCGCCCGGGTCCCTGGCGGGAGCTGGGCGATGCCGGCACCGCGACGTTCCGGTGCATGGACGTCTTCCCCGCGGCGAGCCGCCTCTACCTGTCCGATCGCTCCGCATGGTCGGCCGGGTACGACAAGATGGCGCTCGGCACCGGCCGCGACCTCCGCGAGGTCGCGAAGGCGATCTACGCCCGCGAGTCGGGCGACGAGCAGGTCCAGGCCTTCGCCTTCCGGGTCGACAACGGCGGCTACGACACCCACTCCGACCAGGGCGGGGCGGACCCGGCCGGACAGCACTGGGCGCTGCACGCGGAACTCGGCGCATCGCTCAAGCACTTCTTCGACGATCTCGCCGACATGGGCGGCGGCGTCGACCGGAGGGTCGCGGTGGTGGTCTGGAGCGAGTTTTCGCGCCGGGTCCGGCAGAACGAGACAGGCACCGACCACGGCTCGCAGGGCCCGATGTTCGTGATCGGCGGCGGGGTGAACGGCGGCGTCTACGGAAACCACCCGAACGTCGCAGCCTCGGATCTCGGCAGCGACGGCAACACGCGCTACCGCCAGGGCAGCCATGATTTCCGCTCGACCGACGTGCGAGACGTCTACGGCACGCTCCTCGTGCAGTGGCTCGGCGTGCCGGCCTCGGCCGTGCTCGACCCGGCCGCAGGCATCCTTCGCCTCGACGACGGTCCCGCAGACGCTCGCTGGACGGTCGCCGACTTCGACCTGCGACGCGCCTCCGACGGCGCGCCGTTGTTCGCGGCCTGAGCCGTCGCGGGACGGCGGACTCTCCCGCCACCCGTTTCGCACCCGCGATCTGACCCCCGGCGGGGGAGGGCCTCGTTGCGGGGAAGGGGCGCCCGCCCCCCGGGCGATGCCCGCCATGGTCGGGAGGGAGTCGAAACCCGGGGGAAGATTCGCCGCGGCGGGAGAGGTCGGTGTGCGCGACCTCTCCCGCCCG
>JAGWVP010000254.1 GCA_018970825.1 bacterium
CTCGAAGGTCTTCGACCTGCTCGGCCGGGGCGACCTGTTCGGCGCGATGGGGTTCTTCGCCGCGCGCAAGGGACCGATCACGGCCTTCGTCGACTTCGCGGGCTCGATGGCACGCGACGACCAGGAAGTCCGGCGCGTCGTCCCGGTCAAGGTCGACGTCGACTCCATCTTTCTCGAGTTCGCGCTCGGCTGGAACCTCCTCGACCTCGGCACGCCGGGGCGTCCCGGGCACGTCGAGGGGAACCTCCACGCCGGCTTCCGCTGGAACCGCGCCTTCTCGCGACTCACGATCGACCCGACGCAGGTCGATCGCGATCGGTCGGTCGACTCGACCCAGAACTGGGTCGACCCGCTCGTCGGGGGAGCGTTCACGCTCGACGCCTCCGAGCGGGTCTCGCTCTATTTCCGGGGGGACATCGGCGGCTTCGGCGCCGGCTCCGATCTCGCGTGGGAGACGATGGGCGTGTTCGACGTCTACCTCGGCATGCTCGGCCAGGCGCAGACCGACCTGCTGCTCGGCTACAAGGCCTACTCCTTCGATTACGCGACCCGGGGCCGGAACGGGCGCGCCGTCCGCCTCCAGGAAACGCTGGCGGGCCCGGTCGTGGGCCTCGCGTGGAAGTTCTGACGGCCCGGCGCTTCGTCGGCGCGCGGCGCGCCGTGCGTGCTGCGAGGACCGTCGTGGTCGCCGCGGCCCTGCTCTCGATCGCGCTCGGCCCCCTCGCCCCGTACGCCGCAGCCGCGACCGGTGAGGCCTCGGTCTATGCCCGGAAGTTCGACGGACGCCGGACGGCGAACGGCGAACGGTTCGACCCCGGGAAACTCACGGCCGCCCACGAGACGCTCCCGTTCGGGACGCGCGTCCGCGTGCGAAACCTCGCGAACGGCCGCAGCGTCGTCGTGCGGGTGAACGACCGCGGACGTCTCGCACCCGGCCGGATCATCGACCTGAGCCGCGCCGCCGCCCGCGCGATCGGGATGGATCCTCGCGGCGTCGCCCGGGTCGAGGTGGTGAGGGTCGAGGAGCGCCGGGAAGACCCCGGCGAGCGACCCTCCCTTCCCGGTCAGTGATCGAGGGGCTTCGCCCCGCACTCCGCGAGGCGCTTCTCGAGCAGGTCGCGCACGATCGGACGGCCGACGAACGGGATCAGGTCGCCGGCGAGGATCAGCCGGCCGCTCTGGCGTTCGCGCTCGGTGACGAGCGGACGGAGTTCGTGGGGCAGGGCCTTGTCGCGCTCGAGCTGGTCGACGCTCACCCAGGTGTGGCGGATCGGCTCGTAGCGCTCGGCCGCGTCGAAGCGCTGGCGGCGGTACGAGAGCAGGTCGCGCACGAGGACGTCGTCGAGGAGCGGGCGCAGGTCGGCGACCTGGACCTCCTTGCGACCGGGGAAGCGCTCGTCGAGGAACCGGCGCGTGCGCTCCTGCGTCCAGCCGGCCTCCCGGAAGTCCTCCTCGACGAGGACGGTGCGCGCGATCGCATCGTAGGGCTTCCACGCCTCGACGTCGCGGCGGGAGCGGGCCGCCTCGGTCGTGCGGGCGGCTTCGCGGTCGTCGATCGCACCCCACACCGCCCGGAGGGCGGCTCCGACGGCGAGCGAGAGGACGACGAGGCTCAGGAAGGCGATCAGGTGGGCCATGGCTTCTCTTCTCCGGAACGAAGTCGGGGCGAGAGCCCCGGGCAGCGGCGTCGTAGCAGAAAGGGCGACCGCCCGCCCCTCCGAACGACGAGGGGCACCGCCGGACCAGCCGGGGTGCCCCTCCCTCGATCGTCCCGGGCGGCGGTCGTGCCGCCGCCCGGGACGGGGATCACTTCGCGGTGACGACGAGCTCGGTGCGGCGGTTGCGCGCCTTGCCGTCCTCGGTGTCGTTCGACGCGATCGGCTTCTCCTGGCCCCAGCCGGCCGTCGAGATGCGACCCGCGTCGACGCCGTCCGCCACCATTCTCGCCTTCACCGCGTCGGCGCGCTGCTGCGAGAGGGTCTTGTTCGCACCCGCGTCACCGGTGCTGTCGGTGTGGCCGTCGAGGCGGAACTGCGCCGTCGGGAAGGCCTTCATGATCGCGACGAGCTGGTTCAGGGTGTTGATCGAATCCGGCGTGAGGTTCGTCGAAGCCGAGTCGAAGTTCAGATCGTCGAAGATGAAGGTGCGCGGCACCGTCGTGTCCGACGTGTTGGCGAGGTACTTCGCGAGGTTGAACCGGAACCCGCCAGGCTTGACCTTGATCGTGGCGCCACCGGGAAGGGTGATGCTCGCGAGGCCATCGTTGGCGGCCGGAGCGGCTGCCGGAGCCGCCGCAGGGGCCTGCGCGACCGGGGCCGGGGCCGCCGGAGCCGGGGCCTGCGCCGCGGGCTTCGCGGGCGGGGGAACGACGACCGGCTTGCGCTCCGCCTCGCCGCAGCCGCGGGAAGCGAACATCGAGCCGAGGCCGAGCAGCGCGAGGAGCGGGATCAGCCAGCGCAGCGGCGACGCCGGCTTCGGCGCGACCGGCGTGCGGGCGGGCTCGACGCGCGCGGTGCGCGTGGCGGTGCCGTGGTCGGTCGCGGTCGACGCGAGCGAGCCGAGGACGCTCGCGAGACCGGCCGGCGCGAGACGCGCGATCGAGTCCTTCTGGCCGAGAAGCAGGCTCGCGAGACCGGCCGCGTTCAGGCCGCGGCTCTTGGTCTCCTTGCCGAGGACGGAGAGGACGAGCGGAGCGGCGAGCGAGAGCAGGCTGGTCGCCGACGGGCTGCCGATGCCGACCGCCTTGGCGACCTGCTCGGCGACCGACGGCGTCTTGTTGCCGAAGATCTTCCCGAGCAGATCCGCGCCGGTCGAGAGCATCGAGCTCGACTGCTGGCTGTTGCCGAGCAGGGCGGGCAGGCTCGAGAGCAGGCTGCCGCCGAGATTGCCGGACATGTAGCCGTTCACGAGGTTCAGGAGCGTCGAGGCACCGCTGCTCGTCGAGCCCATGTTCATGAGGCCGGAGAGAACGGCCGGGATCGCGCTCCCGAGGCCCTTCTCCGCAGCGGCCGGGCTCTCACCGACGAGAGAGCCGATCTTTCCCATGACGTCGGGCGTCAGGTATCCCTGGATCATTCCAAGCAGGTCGTTCGCCATCGTTCCTTTCCCCCTTTCGCCGGGCAGTTTCCGCTCAACGGGTGCACCCGAAGGGGCGCACCGCTCCCGCTCGTCGCGGGTGAAACGGCTGCTCAGCCTTGCAAAATTGCTGGTTCGGATGGAGCACGCCGGGGCCGATGCCCCGGCGAGCGACGGTACTGCCATGCCCCCGGCGGGTCCGCAAGCGAAGCGGCTCCCCCCTCGAGGATGCCTTCGGGAATCCAGCTCCCGGCCACCAGCGGCCCATCTGCAGGGCGCTTCGGCCGGCACGGGACGCCCACGCAGCGGCGCGCAGGCATCTCTCGTCGAAAGCCGAAGGGTCGAGTCCGCCCCGATCAGACCCCCGTCAGGATCTCCCGGCCCCGGGGAGCGCCGGGCCCGGGCGCCCCGGAAGGCCGAAGCCTCAGCGCTCCGTCGACAGGATGGCCGTCGCGGACGCGGCGAGGATGCCGCCCGTGCCGTGACAGACGGCCGTGCGCGCCCCGGCGACCTGCCGATCGCCGCACTCGCCTCGCAACTGCCGCACCGCCTCGACCAGCAGGAACATCCCGTACATCCCGGTGTGGGTGTAGGAGAGGCCGCCGCCGTTCGTGTTCATCGGCAACGCGCCCCCCGGCGCCGTGCGCCCGTTCGCGACGAATGCGCCGCCCTCCCCCGGCTTGCAGAAACCGAGGGCCTCGAGGGCGAGGATCGGCACGATCGTGAAGGCGTCGTAGAGCATCGCGAGGTCGCAGTCCGCCGGCGTCGCGCCCGACATCGCCCAGGCGCGTTCGCCCGCCATCACCGCCGCGTCCCAGACGTGGAAGCGGGGCATCTGCGAGACGATCGAATGGCAGGTCGCCTCGCCGGTGCCGAGCACCCAGACGGGCTTCTGCCGCAAGTCCTTCGCACGGTCGGCCGAGGTCACGACCAGCGCGCCGCCACCGTCGGTCACCACGCAGCAGTCGAGCAGGTGGATCGGCCAGGCGATCGCCCGCGACGACAGCACGTCGTCCACCGTGATCGGGTCGCGCATGAGCGCGCGCGGGTTCAGTTGCGCCCACTTGCGGGTCGAGACCGCGACCTCGGCGACCTGCTCGCGGGTCGTGCCGTACTCGTGCATGTGCCGCGTCTGCGCGAGCGCGTAGCGCGTCGGCGGGCCGCCGATCCCGAACGGCATCTCGAACTGCCCCGGGGGCGTGTCGGGCGCGAAGCGGTCGCCTCCTCCCATGCCGACGCGGGACGCCCCGCTCTCGCCGTGGGTGATCAGCACCACGTCGGCGACGCCGGCCTCGACGATGCACAGCGCGTGCTGGAGGTGGGCGATGAACGAGCAGCCGCCCATCTGGGTGTTGTCCAGGTAGCGCGGGCGGATGCCGAGGTACTCGGGTACGTCGTTCGCGGTCTGGCGCCCGGTCGAGAGCACGGCGTCGACGTCCCTGGCGGAGAGACCGGCGTCCGCGAGTGCATGGTGCGCGGCCTCCGCGTGCAGCATGAGCGCCGACTTGCCCGGCAGCTTGCCGACCTCGTCGGACTCGGCCGCGCCGACGATCGCGACGCGACCGCGCATCTCGTGGAGTCGCTCCCTCGCCATGCTCGCTCCCTTCCTCTCCGTCGTCGCTACCGCGTCCTGCCCCGCCCGGGACCACCCGGGTCAGGCGGGGCGGAAGCGCGGCAGCGTCGCCTCCGGCGTCACGTCGGCCCACTCGACCACGACCGGCATCTCGCAGCGGACGTGCTCCGGGTCCGCCGGGACGCCGACCAGGTTGGTCATGATCCGGGGCCCCTCCTCGAGCTCGACCACCGCGAGCACGTAGGGCATCGGGAGAGGCGTGACCTTGAGCCCCCGGTGGACGATCGAGAAGGTGTGGAGCTTGCCTCGACCGCTCGCGGTGAACCACTCGACGTCGGTCGAGAGGCAGCCCGGGCAGACGTTGCGCGGGTAGAAGTAGGCCTCCGAGCACACCCGGCACCGCTGGAGCCGGAGTTCGTGGCGGCGCGCCGCCTCCCAGAACGGCTTCGAGTCCGGGGTCGGGTTCGGCAGAGGCGCCTTGTACTCGTCGGCCATCGTCGTTCGGCTCCTGTCGTCGGGGACTGACCCGAACCTGACTAGCCCCGCGCGGCGGCGCGCCGCAACCGCATGCCGGCCGAGAGG
>JAGWVP010000255.1 GCA_018970825.1 bacterium
GCACAACCCCGAGTTCACGATGCTCGAGTTCTACCAGGCCTGGGCGACCTACGAGGACCTCATGCCGCTCACCGAGCAGATGGTCTGCGCGCTGGCCGAGGAGGTCGCCGGCGGACGCGTCGTGCGTTGCGGCGAGCACGAGATCGACCTGACCCCGCCCTGGCGGCGGATCTCGCTGGTCGGCGCGGCGGCGAGCGCGGCGGGTTGCAACGAGTCCGACCTGCGCGATCCCGACCGCGCCCGCCGCGTCGCGGAGCGCCACGGCGCCGCGATCCCGCCGGCGGCGGGAGCGGGCGGAATCGCCACCGCTCTCTTCGAGCACCTGGTCGAGCCGACGCTCGTGCAGCCGACCTTCGTCACCGGGTTTCCGACCGAGGTCTCGCCGCTCGCGCGTCCGAGCGATTCCGACCCCTGGGTCGTCGACCGCTTCGAGCTCTACGTCGTCGCGAGGGAGATGGCGAACGGCTTCTCGGAGCTGAACGATCCCGACGACCAGAGGGAGCGCTTCCTCGCCCAGCTCGCGAACCGCGAGCGCGGCGACGACGAAGCCCACCCGATGGACGAGGATTACGTGACCGCGCTCGAGTACGCGATGCCGCCGGCCGCGGGCGAGGGCATCGGGATCGACCGGCTCGCCATGCTGCTGTGCGACGCGCCCTCGATTCGCGACGTCGTCCTCTTCCCGCTGCTGCGGCCGGACCGTCGCGCGACAGCACCCGGCGACGAGGAGACCCCGGGGGAGAGGGCGGCGCCGGGGCGCACGCAAGAACCTCGCGCGTGACCGGCCTCTCCTCGATGCCGTGGGAACTCCTCGTGGGACTGCGCTACCTGCGCGCCCGCCGCAGGGAGAGGTTCGTGTCGCTCATCTCGCTCATCGCGGGGCTCGGCGTCGCGATCGGCGTGATGACCCTCTGCATCGTGATGGCCGTCATGACGGGCTTCGAGGAGGACCTCCGGGACCGCATCCTCGGGTTCAACCCGCACGTCGTCCTGCTGAGCCACGGCGGGACGCTCGACGACTCGCCCGAGACGCTCGCGAACGTCGCGGGTACCCCGGGCGTCGCCGCGGCGGCCCCCTTCGTCTACAGCCAGGTCATGGCGACGACCGGGCAGGCCGTCGCCGGCGCGGTCGTCCGCGGCGTGGAGCCCGCGCGGATCGACGACGTGATCGACGTCTCGAGCCACGTCCGCGAGGGGTCGGCGAAGGACCTGGGCGAGCCGATGACGGTCCGGACGATCGTCGACGGCAAGGAGACTCCGGTCGAGGCGAACCGCATCGTGATCGGCTTCGAACTCGCGAAGCTGCTCGGCGTTCGGGTCGGCGACTGGGTGAACCTCATGTCGCCGCAGGGCGCCGCGAGCGCGCTCGGCTTCGTGCCGAGGGTGAAGCGCTTCGCCGTCGGCGGCATCTTCGACTCCGGGATGTACGAGTACGACTCGACGATCGTGTTCCTCTCGCTCGCCGACGCGCAGCGCATGTTCGACCTGGGGCGGCGGGTGACCGGGATCGAGGTCAAGGTCGACGACGTGCACGCGGCCGACCGGGTCGCGCGCGCCATCGAGGTGCGCGGGGGGTTCCCGCTCTTCGCTCGCGACTGGATGGAGGTGAACCGGAACCTCTTCGCGGCCTTCAAGCTCGAGAAGTTCATCCAGTTCGTCGTCCTGCTGCTCATCGTGCTCGTGGCCGCCTTCAACATCGCGGCGACGCTCATCATGGTCGTCATGGAGAAGCGCAAGGACATCGCGATCCTGAAGTCGATGGGGGCCACCAACGGGGCGATCGGCTGGATCTTCGTCTTCAAGGGAGCGGTGATCGGGGTGCTGGGGACCCTGCTCGGGATCGCGGGGGGGCTCGGCGGGGCCTGGCTGCTGCAGCGCTACAAGTTCATCGACTTGCCGAAGGACGTCTTCTACGTCTCGACCGTCCCGGTCCGGATCTACCCCTGGAACTTCGCGGCGGTGGCGCTGGCCTCGATCCTGATCTGCATCCTCGCCACCCTCTACCCGGCTCGGCAGGCGGCGCGACTCGCCCCGGTCGAGGTCATCCGCTACGAGTAGGGCGGCGCGGTGGCCGGCATGGGAGAGGGGGGGCTTCCCTACGTGTCCGCGCGCGGGCTGGTGAAGGAGTTCACCGACGGCCCGCGCACGGTCCGGGTGCTCTCGGGAGTCGATTTCGGCATCGCCGCGGGGGAGACGGTCGCGATCGTGGGTGAGTCGGGAGTCGGGAAGAGCACGCTGCTTCACCTCCTCGGGGGACTGGAGCGTCCGACGGAGGGCAGCGTGTCGATCGGAAGCGTGGACCTCGCGTCGCAGAGCGACCGCGACCTCGCACGTTTCCGCAACCGGGAGATCGGCTTCGTCTTCCAGTTCCACCACCTCCTGCCCGACTTCACCGCCCTCGAGAACGTCGCGATGCCTTCGCTCATCGCGGGCGATCCCGCCGCGGAGGCCCGCGCCCAGGCGGCGTCGCTCCTCGAGCGCGTCGGACTCGCCGAGCGCATGACGCACCGCCCCGGAGAACTCTCCGGCGGCGAGCAGCAGCGGGTCGCCGTCGCCCGAGCCGTCGTCCGGAAGCCCGGCCTCGTTCTCGCGGACGAACCCACCGGGAATCTCGATCCCGACACCGGAGACGAGGTCGAGCGCCTCCTGCTCGACCTGAACCGGGAGAACGGGACCACCTGCATCGTGGTCACCCACAGCGACCGGCTCGCGCGCGCGATGGACACGCGCTTCCGCCTGGTGCACGGACAACTCGAGGTCGTATGAGCATCTCCCGCGGGAACCGTGCCGGTCGCCTGGTCGCGCTCGTCCTCGCGGCGACGCTCGCCGGTTGCGCGGCGCGGACCCCCGCCGGGCGGGGGGCGCCCCGAGCCGCCGCTTCGGGAGACCCGGCCGCGGCCGCCTCGACGACCGCGGCCGAGGGACTGCTCGCCCGCCTGCTCTCGCCGCTCGCGAGCCTGTGGCCCTTCGGCGACCGCGGGGCGGCGCCGGGCGGCACCGTGGCGAAGCCGGCGAGTCCCGGGACCGGGGCGACCTCCGTCGTGCTCGCCGCCGACGGCACGGAGAAATCCCTGCCGCCCGATCCTTCCCGCGACGCGGTGCTGCGCCCCGCGCGCAAGCCGATCGATCCCGATCGCTGGCTCTCCTCGCAGCCCGGTCTGCGCAGTCCGCTGCCGCTGCTCGCGGTCGTCGAGCCCGCGCGGCGGGCCGTCGTCGCGGGCGAACCCGAGCCCGAGAGCGGCTTCCACGGGCGTGCGCCCCGCGTGTCCGGCGACGCGCCGGTCGTCGGTGCGATCGTCATCGAGGGCAACCACCGCGTCGACAAGGAGGCGATCCGCGTCCACGTGAAGAGCCGCCCGGGCGAAGCCTACGACGCCCAGCGGGCGGACGAGGACCTGCGCGCGATCTACGCGATGGGCTTCTTCGACGACGTGTCGGTCGACCTCGAGGAGTCCGCCGGTCGTCCCACGCTCGTCTTCCGCGTGAAGGAGCGTCCCTACGTCTCCTCGGTCCGGGTCGAGGGCATCGACAACCTGAAGAAGGAAGACGTCGAGTCCGCGCTCAAGACCCGCCCGCGCACGATCCACGACCCCGAGAAGGTGCGCCGCGGCATCGCCGACGCCCGCAAGGTCGCCGAGGAGAAGGGCTACCTCGACGCGAAGATCACGCCGGTCCTCGAGCCGGTTCCCGGTTCCGACGAGGTCGCGCTCGTCTACAAGGTCGACGAGGGGCGCAAGATCCTGATCGCCGACCTCGAGTTCGAGGGCAACGAGCACTTCGGCGACCGCAAGCTCGCGGGGGTCATGCAGACCTCCGAGAAGGGATGGCTCTCGTTCCTCACCGGGTCGGGTACGCTCAACCGCGAGGTTCTCAAGACCGACGTGGAGCGCCTCACCGCCTTCTACTACGACGACGGTTTCGTCGGGGTGAAGATCGACGAGCCCGAGGTGACGCGCGACGGCGACCACCTGAAGGTCCGGATCAAGATCGACGAGGGCGAGCAGTTCTCCTTCGGGGAGATCAAGGTGTCGGGCGACGTCCCGCCCGGACCGGAGGCCGACCAGCTCGCCAAGGCGATCCAGGCCAAGAAGGGCGAGATCTTCCGCGCGAGCGCGCTGCGCGAAGACGTGGCGACGCTGACCGACCTCCTCGGCGATCAGGGGTACGCGTTCGCGAACGTCGAGCCCGACACGCTCGTGCGCCCGGAGGACAAGACGGTCGACGTCGCCTTCCGCGTGAGCAAGGGCAAGCCGGTCACGATCGGGCAGATCGAGATCACCGGGAACACGAAGACGCGCGACAAGGTGATCCGTCGAGAGCTGCGGGTCGCCGAGCAGGAGTCCTTCTCCGCCTCCCAGCTCCGCAAGAGCAAGGAGGCCCTGCAGCGCCTCGGGTTCTTCTCCGAGGTGGACGTCACGACCCGAAAGGGCGCGACCGACGACCAGATCGATCTCGCGGTCGACGTGAAGGAGGGATCGACCGGCGCCTTCAGCGCGGGCGCGGGCTACAGCTCGGGCGACCAGTTCCTGTTCAACGTCCGCCTCTCGGAGAACAACCTGTTCGGCCGCGGCCAGCGGGCGGTCCTGAACGCGGACTTCGGGACGATCCGGCGCAACATCTACCTCTCGTACACCGAGCCCTTCCTGTTCGACACCCGGCTGCTCGGACAGGGGACGATCTTCAACACCGGTCTCGACTACGGCGACTTCACGCGCTCGGCGACGGGTTTCTCGCTGCGCGCCCTCTATCCGTTCGAGGAGGTCGGCTTCGGGCGGCTCGGCTGGCTCTCGCTCGAGGACACGAGCTTCGGCCTCGAGTACCGGCTCGAGCGGGCGCGCATCTTCAACATCTCGTTCAACGCGCCGCCCGCGATCTGGGCGGAGCAGGGCGAGACCACGATCTCCGCGATCTCGCCGCAGATCCTGCGCAACACCCTGAACCACGCCTACGACCCGACCTCGGGGTCCTTCCAGGACATCTCGTTCGAGTTCGCCGGGCTCGGCGGGGACCAGACCTACTGGCTCGCCCAGGCCCGGACCCGCTTCTTCTGGCCGTTCTACCGGATCCGCGACTTCGGCGTGTTCGTCTACTCGATCGGCGGCACCGTCGCGTACGCCAAGGGCGAGGCCGGCCTCTCCGGCAACGAGCTGCCGCTCGTGCAGCGTTTCTTCCCCGGCGGCATCAACACCGTGCGCGGCTACAACATGCGCACGCTCGGTCCTCGC